>CAIOLV010000015.1 GCA_903859225.1 uncultured bacterium | reverse complement strand
CGCGTCCCCGTCTTGTGACCCGGGGGACGCCAGGCGCAGGATTTCGTCTACCAGTGCTTCCAACCGCATTCCGCGCGACGCCTTGACCAGAACCACCGCGTCGGTCTCTCGTCCGAGGCGCTCCACAAGATCGGCGGCAATCGTCTCCCGATCGACCCAGCGGATTCGCGCGTCGGCCGTCGCGCGGAAGGCGGCCGTGGCGCTCTCCCCGACGGGATAGACGAAGTCGATCGGTAGGTCGAGCACGAGGCGCGCGATGTCCGCATGCAGCGACGCAGTGCGATCCCCAAGTCCGAGCATGTCCCCCAACACGACGGCGCGCACCGTCGACGCGTCGCCGAACGAGGCGAGAGCGCGCAGGGCGGCCGACATCGAAGAGGGATTCGCGTTGTAGACGTCATCGAGCAGGAGACCGAATCGCGTCGGGCGAGATTCCAGGCGGTGCGGCACCGCGCGAAAGGTCGCTGCACGCTTCTCGGCGGCGGCCGGAGGAACGCCGAGCCGGACGGCGCACAGCGCGGCAAGCAAGAGGTTCGTGGCGTTCTGCTCTCCGATGAGGCTGGTCTCGAGGCGGAGCGGGGGGGCGTCGACGGCCAGAACAAGGCGCGGCACGGCGGAGATGAGGCGTCCGCGCACCTCGCCGTGGGCGAGCCCGACCGTGACGAGATTCGGCCGACGTTCGGTCGCCGCAAGCGCCAGGAGTTCGGGCGAATCGGCGTTCACGAACACCGCAGCGTCGGGCGGGAGAGCGCGCACGAGATCCCATTTTTCAGCAGCCACCGCCTCGGTCGTGCTGAACGCCTCAAGGTGGCTCTGGCCGATCGACGTCAGGAGTCCGATCGAGGGGCGCAGGAGGCGCGCGAGGAGCGCGATGTCTCCCGGCCGGTCAGCGCCGAGCTCGAACACGCCAAGCTGCGCGCCCTGCGGCATGGCGAGAAGTGCCAAGGGGAGGCCAATCTCCGTGTTGTAGTTCTCACGCGCGACGTGGGTGGCGAAGGTTCCCTCGGTCAGGTGGGCGACGAGCGCCTTCGTGGTCGTCTTCCCATTGCTGCCGGTGATGGCCACGATAGGGACCGAGAACCGGGATCTCCAGGCGCGGGCCAACGCCTGGAGCGCATCGGGAACATCGGCGACGAAGACGAAGGCCTGCGGCCGGGCGGGCCGACGCGCATCGTCTGAGAGGACCGCGCCGCACGCTCCGCGCGAGAGCGCATCCTCGAGGAACGCGTGGCCGTCCGTTCGCGCGCCGGGAAGCGCGAAAAAGAGGTCTCCGGAAGTCACACGGCGCGAGTCGGCGGTAAACCCTGTCGGCACAGGCGATCCGGCGCCGACGAGTCTACCACCGACGATGCGCGCGATCTCCTCGATCGAGAACATCGCCCTCGTTCTCCTCCTACTGCGAGCTGCCCGCCGAGGGGGAGAGCAGCAACGCCCGCACGTCCCGCTCGTCGTAGACCACGTACCCTGGGTAGTCGTGCGACGCCTTCGCAACGCCGTAGAGCGCTTCCCCGCTACTGGACAAGTAGGGGTCCACGGCGAACAGCTCGACCGTCGCTGTCTCGTACGTGGGAATCGTCTCGAGGAGGTGGATCACGTCCGCGAGGCTCTCAAACGTGTCCGGCGCCTCGCCCTTTTCGATCATCCGAGGTCCGCCGTAGGCGCGAACGACGAGGTCGGTCGCCATCAGATCCTCGGGGATCGTCAACTCGCCCGTGCGGACGATCCGTTCCCCTTGGAACGTCTGCATCACGAGCGTGAACTGGATGGTATCTCCCGGTGAGTAGACGACGCTGTCGAGCATCAGACTCTCGATGCGAATGGCACGGAGTTCGCTCGTGACCCGCATCGACGCCGAGATCTGCGTGATCTTCGGATCGGCGAACTCGTTGTACTGGAGAAATGCGACGATCTCCGCCAGCTGCCAGGGCGGATAGAGGGCGATGTCACTCGTGCTGAGAAATACGTCTTTGCGCTCGAGCGAGGACGGCATCCCGTCGCCCGTGATCTGGTAGGTTACCTCGACGGTGCCGGCGCCGACGCGATCGAGAACGGAGTCGATGGCCTCGAACCCGGACGATAGGAGAAGCTCGGGCAAGAGACGCGGCTCATCGACGACGCGGGCCTTGAGGGTGCGGCTCGCATGGTCGTCCAGGTTGTCGACGGACAACTGGAGGTCGATCGTCGACGCTTGCCCGCCGATCCGACCGCCGATCGCCGCCATGCGGTCCTCGCTGATGACGCCGACCGCCTTCCCAATCGTTCCCAGTTTGAACGACGCGTCGAGCGCCTTCATCGTGTCGATGATTGTGGCTGTCGTGAGTGGGAACGCAGACGCGCCGTTCGAGATGAATGGATGGCCGAACCCGATGACGCCGTCGCCGTCCACGTACGTCACCGTGCCGAGCGCGCCGACGGTGATGTCTCCGGACACGAGGGCAACGCCCAACGAACCGCCGGGCGTCAGCACCGGTGCCGTGGACGGCGATGCGGCTCCGGTACTCGCATTGCCGGAGCCGGCGGCCGCACCGGCGAGCGGGAGAAGCTCGAGCGACAGCGACGAGAGCCCGGCGACAGCCGGCGCCATCGACTGAGCCGGCAAGAAGTCGTAGAGCGTTCCCTGCGGACGTGCCATCGTGTTCTCGCCACCCATCAGCACCGACGCCGCGCGAGCCGAAAGCCCCACGGCGATGAGCGGAGTCGACACCGGATAGGAGAAGATCGCGTCGGGCTGCAAGGCCACTTCCGCGGCGCTCGGCGCGAACGGACGCTCGACCAGGAGAACCCCGCCGAGAACCGACCCGGCGTCCGGCGCCATCGACACCGTCTTTGCCGAATCGAGGACGGCGAGCATCGGCTCGATCGGCGTGACGAGGCCGATCGGCGTGATCTCCTTCGACCAGGTTGCGGCGCGGCTCAGGGCGCCGATCAACTTCCCGCCGACGTAGATCGGACTTCCGCTCATCCCTTGGGCGATGCCCCCCGAGCGCCCGATCGCTTCGCCGCTCACGCGCACGACGATGAAGTCGGACAACGTCCCCGGTTCGTCGATCACCCCAAGCACCTCGACCGCGAACTCGCTGATCACGTCGCCGGCAACGACCGTCTTGCCAATCCCCGTCATCCCGACCTTGATCTCGTTCAGGTACAGGAACTCCGATCTCTGGGCGGGGCTGCCGCCAATCGAGGCGAGAGCCACAACTAGGACACAAATGGCCACGCTGAGCCGCATCACGTCTCCTCCTTCGCCGTCACGCTTCGTGCGCACGAGTATAGCGGAAGGGCGTCGCGCCATCGTTGATGTTGCCGCGCAGAGCCGCCCAACAGGTGCACCGGCGCGCGTTGTTCGCCCGGGAAGTCCGGCGTACAATGCCGCCCCATGCGCCGCCATGACGGTCTGCGACCCGTTCTCTCGCTCTTCGCCGCGTGTTTCTTGCTCGCGGGGTTGACCTCGTGTTTGGGACCGGGCCCCAACCGCGCCCCGACGGCGTCGTTCACGGCTTCGCCCGAGTCGGGATACGCGCCGCTCACCGTGCAGCTGGACGCCCGCGCGTCGCGCGACCCGGACGGGGATCTTCTGACCTACGCATGGACGTTCGACAACACCGAGACGGCGACCGGCGCGGTCGTGGCACGGACGTTTGCCGCGGGAACGCACTCCATCGCGCTCGAGGTGTCGGACGGTCGCGGGGGAGTCGATGTGGAGACCGGGACCGTGTCGGCGCAGGCGGTTCCTGACGGCTACGTCGCCCGCGACTTCGCGTGGTCCGTCGACGACGCGCCGCATGCGTGCACACTCCTCATTCCATGGGACCTCTACCAGATGTACAAGGCGCGCATCCGCAATACGGCAGCCGAATCGTACGCCTACGGCGACTACGTGGCAGACCCGCTCGACGACCCGACGATGAGGGACTACGCTGGCATCTTCTGGACCCACGCCGACAGCGTCGAAGGATTCGTGGACGACGTCCTCGCCTTCGTGCAGGTCGCCATCCGCTACCGGCCGGACCCGACAGGGCAAGACTGGCCGTGGTATCCGCTCGAGACGCTGGTCGCCGGCGAGGGCGACTGTGAGGACTCGGCCATCCTGTTCGTCAGCCTGCTCCGGGCTCGCTCCGTCTCGTCGAGTCTCGCATTCGTCGACACGAATTCCGACCACCTGCCAGACCACGTGCTCGCGCTCGTCCCGGTGTCTCCAGCGTGGGCGTCCCGCCTCACCTGCAGCGCTCAGCTCCTCGTCTTGAACGGCGTTTCCTACGCCGTCGCGGAAACGGCGGGAGACACGCCGTCGATCCACCTCGGCTGCGACCCGTGGGGCTTGACCCCGGACGACGTCTACCAGGTGTGGCCGTTCTAGCTCTCTGGAACCGCCCGCGGGCCGAGGGTATGATGCCCCGGGAGACCCGATGAAGAAGACCCTCGTCGATCCACGTCAGCTCTTGCGGTTCGATTTCGGTGATGCCCATCCGTTCAAGGTCTACCGCCTCGGGCTGTTCTTTGACCTCTGCGGACAGTATGGGCTCGTGGACCGGCCGGACGTGGACGTCGTGCCGCTCCGCGAGGCGACGGAGGCCGAGGCGCTGTGGTTCCACTCCCAGGGGTACCTCGAGGCCCTGCGACTCGCCAGCTCGGGAATGTGGGTGCCGAACCAGTTTGCCCACGGGCTTGGGACGACCGACAACCCGATCTTCCCCGACGTCTACGAGTGGGCCATGCTCATCGCCGGTGGATCGATCGCAGGAGCGGAGGCTCTGCTGCACGGCGCGACGCGCGCCTTCAACCCGGCAGGCGGCCTACATCATGCCATGCCGACGCGCGCTTCCGGATTCTGCCACATCAACGACGGCGTCATCGCCATCGAGCGTTTACGCCAAGCGGGCAAGCGCGTCGTCTACGTCGACATCGACGCGCACCACGGGGATGGCGTGCAGCACGCGTTCTACCGCGCACGAGACGTGCTCACGGTCTCGATTCACCAGACGGGGTACACGATCTTCCCCGGCACGGGGTTCGAGGAGGAGATCGG
>CAIOLV010000014.1 GCA_903859225.1 uncultured bacterium | reverse complement strand
TTCAGGAGCCGGGCCGTCCACGATCCCACGTTTCCGAAGCCCTGCACGAAGTACGTCGCCTTGGACAGGTCAAACCGTCGGTCGCTCGCCCACTGCTCAATGCAGTAGACGACGCCCTGCCCCGTCGCCTTGTCGCGGCCAAGACTGCCGCCCGCCTCAATCGGCTTCCCCGTGACGACGTGCACGCAGCGGTTCCGCTCCTGAGGCGTCATCATGGAGAGGTACGTGTCGAGGATCCAGGCCATGGTCTGTGCGTTCGTGTTCACATCCGGGGCCGGGATGTCGTACTCGGGGCCAATGTTGCTCCCGAGAGCGAACGCGAATCGTCGCGTCAGCCGCTCGAGTTCGCTGCGCGAGTACTTGGCGGGATCGCACTGGATTCCGCCCTTCGCTCCGCCGAACGGGATGTCGGCGATGGCCGACTTCCATGTCATCCAC
The DNA here is from genome assembly GCA_903859225.1 of uncultured bacterium. Classification (GTDB taxonomy): domain Bacteria; phylum Bipolaricaulota; class Bipolaricaulia; order UBA7950; family UBA9294; genus CAIOGO01. The sequence goes on along the minus strand of CAIOLV010000014.1, from coordinate 21,673 downwards.
GTCGCCAGGGCACGCACTTCGTCGATGTCGACCGCCGGATGATAGCGCAATCCGCCCTTGAAGGGGCCGAGCACGTTGTTGTGCTGCACGCGGTATCCCGTGAACATCTCGATCCGGCCGTCGTCCATCTTGACGGGGAAGTGAACGACGATCTCGTTCGTTGTCGTCGCCAGGATCTTGCGGATGGACGAATCCAGCCGCATGAGGTCGGCAGCCCTGTCAAACTGCGCCGCCACGTTGTCATAGACCGTTCGCACTTGGGATCGATCCGATGTCATGTCTCTGTCCTTTCGCACGTCTTGATGCTGCTTTGTAGCACATCCGATCGCGTCGCGCCAGGCGGTTTCCGCTTGACAACTGACAGCCCCTCTGTACTCTTGGCATACTGTGCACGCGGTGGCCGTAGCAGATCTCCATGGGAACGTCCGCCTCTACGAGCTCCTGCTGCGGATCGCCGACGCGTGGCGGATTTCCTCCGTATTCATCGCCGGCGACTTGTTGCCGGGAGGCGAGCCCAGTTCCTCGTCCGAAGAAGCGGAGGGCGCCGATCTTGTCGAGCTACAGCGACGTTTCATCGAACGGACGTTGACCCCGCTTTTCCAGAGTTTCCTCGCAGCGCACCGGCACACGAGCATCTATGCCATCATGGGAAACGATGACTGCAGGGCCAACGAGGCGCTGCTGCGCGAGTTGGACGAGACGACGCTGGGGTTCCACTTGGTGAATGATCGACTGGTCGAGCTCCGCGACGCCAAGCAGATGCACGCATTCTTCACTGATGAGGTCCCCCTTCTGTCGGTGACGGGATATCCATACGTCCCACCTGGGGCAGGCCTGTTGGTCGACTGGGTCAAGTACGAGAACCACGTTCGCCTCATACCACCGGGCATGGACCCCTGCGCTGACGTTCACAGCGTGGGGATCCAGACCGTCCTGACGCAGACGCGCACGACGATCGCCGACGACCTGGCGGACTACGCAAGCTACCTAGAGCGTTCGAACGGTGGCGAAGCTCTCTCGTACACGCCGGATCGGACGATCCACCTGTTCCACTCTCCTCCCTACAACACCCCGCTTGACTCGATGCCGCCTCAAGGCCGTCACGATCATCTGCGGCTTCCCGACCATGTCGGCAGTTCGGAAATCGGGAGGTTCATCGAGCGCGAGCAGCCCTACCTCGTTCTATGCGGGCATTGCCACGAGGCGGTGACTCTAGCTGACTACAAGATGCAGATTGGCGACACATGGTGCGTCAACCCGGGAAGCCAAACGCACATCGATGTCTTGAGCGTCGTGCAGTTCAACGCGTACGACCTGTCGGAGATGAAGCAGCTGTTCATCAGCGCTCGCTAAGTGGAAGGCGCAGATCTCCGGCGTCTAGGACCGAGAAGCTGCGGCGGTCTCGTACGACCGGCGCCAGAGGCACACCGGGCAGGTGCCTAACCCCGTTAGGAGTGCACCGTAGCCGCGGCGCTCGCGCTCCTCGCCCGCGTCCATGACATGCACGTCAAGCAGCGACGCAGGAGTGGGGATTCCTTGCAGAAGCTCGCGGTAGCATGCAGCTAACGCAAGGTCAATCCGCAACAGGAGCCGCATGACTTCGTCCCGGCGTCGCTCGACGACGGCGAGGATATCGATGTCGGAACACGACGAAGCCGCACTGCCCATCGCACTCCCATAGACATAGAGGGCGCGGAAGGAGACCCCGAGACCTCCCAGGTACTCTCCCAGTTCCTTCGCCAAGGCATAGCGAAACGAACTGTGGGCCTCGGAATCTCCCCTGCGCAGCCGCTCCAACGTCGACTCCGAAGTCTCCCCACGCCGGCGCGCGCATCGATCGATCGCTCGCTCGACGAGCGCGCCGGCTGGAGCCTCGGATGGAAGAAGAGCGCTAGGCGTCTCGACGTTCATCGGTGCATCGACCACCTGGCGTCTAGGGGAAGATGCCGCGCAGCTGGACGGCCGACGCCACGCGCTCCACCCCGAGGACGAACGCGGCCAAGCGAAGCGAGATCTTCCGCTCTTGAGCCAGCGTCCACACCTCGTTCAGCGAGCGCTGAAGGATCTGCGCCAGCCGCTGGTTGGTTTCTTCCTCTTCCCACGGGAAGCACTGGATGTTCTGGACCCACTCGAAGTACGAACAGACGACACCGCCAGCATTGGCGAGGATGTCCGGAACAATGGTGACGTCGCGCTCTCCAAGGATCAGATCCGCCTCGGGCGTCGTCGGGCCGTTCGCACCTTCCACGATGACCCTGGCTTGGATGTCGCGAGCGTTCTTGGCCGTGATCTGCGCCTCGAGAGCCGCAGGAATGAGCACGTCGACGTCGAGCGTGAGGACTTCGCTGCTCTTGATCTCCTCGACGCCGCGCCCGTCGTACCCAGCGAGCAGGTGCCCCGGGGACGTTGCGACATGCCGAAGCACATCTTCGATGTCAAACCCGTGCGGGCAGTGGTAGGCTCCCGAGATATCGCTGATTCCCGTAATCTTCGCTCCGCACTGCGCCAGAAGCTGTGCGCTGATGGAGCCGACGTTGCCGAAGCCCTGAATGGCGATGCGCGTCTTCGTGACATCCATGCCCAGGCGCTGCAGGACTCCCAACGTGGCGACCATGACTCCGCGCCCTGTCGCCTCTCGTCGGCCGAGTGCGCCACCCATCTCGAGCGACTTGCCTGTCACGATTCCGGGAACCGCCTCTCCGCTGAGGAGGCCGGCCGTGTCGACGATCCAATTCATGATCTCGGAGTTCGTATTGACGTCCGGAGCCGGAACGTCACGCCGCGTTCCGATGAGCGGGAAGATGGCCGCAGTGTACCTTCGCGTGAGGCGTTCCAGCTCGCCGCGCGACAGGCGGGTCGGATCGCAGATCACGCCACCCTTGCCGCCGCCATACGGGATGTTGACGACAGCGCACTTCCATGTCATCCATCCGGCGAGAGCTTTGACTTCATCGGCTGTCACGCCAAGATGGAAGCGGATTCCACCTTTGCAGGGGCCACGAGCGCTGCTGTACTGCACACGGTAGCCCGTGAAGACCTCAATGGTCCCATCGTCTCGTGTGACCGGAATGCTTACCTCAAGGGCTCTCTCGGGACGGCGCAGGATCTCCCAGATCCCAGCTGGTATGTCCGTTTCCTCTCGGACCATGTCCAGCTGCTGCAACATCATCGCATACGGGTTGATCTGGGTTTCGGCGATGCCTCCCGGGATCGTCCTCGTCTTATCTTGAATCGCCATAAGGCGTCCACCTCCGACCAGGAAGGGTATCGAACGCTCCGCGGCGTCTATACCGAAGGCGCCATGCAAGCGCGTTCATTCTTGCATGCAGCAGCGCTTCATCTCGCACTGAGCGAACCTGGAGTACGCCATGGTTCTTCTCGACACACGGCAAGCCGACCGTGGCATCGTGGAGCAGAATGAGATGGGCAAGTTGGGACTACAGGAGTGTCAGATGACACCTCGCTCGCTGTCCCTGTGCTTGCGCACGTCTGCGAAAGGACTCCGCGAGTTCCGTACGACAGCATGGCAGCACTCTCCTCGTCTCGCGTATCGTTGCGGAATGGTCATGCGTATGCGAAGTCAGGAATCGTCTCCCTGCCCAGATGGACTTGCGGACCTCCTCGGGGCCTATCGCCCTCTGCACGTTCGCTATGCCGCAGAGGAATTGATCTGCCGAGAGGGGACGTTCGCCGCGGGGCTGCAGTGGATCTCTCAGGGGCTGGTGCTGGAGACGGAGGGCGGGAGCGCCCGGGGACAGATGGACGCGCCGCCGGACCTCTTGAGCCCAGGGGATCTCATGGGGATCGAAATCCTGCTCCCCGCGTTGGAGGAGCGTCACCGCACGTCGTGCCGCGCGCTCACGGAGGTCAGCCTCTTGTTCCTCGACCGCGCCTCGTTCGAGCGGGCGATGGTCGAGGACTCCCGCTTCTCCGCGCTGCTGGTTAGGCATCTGGCAACGCGCTGCTTCCGGCTGCGCCGCGCCAGAGCGCGGCAGCTTCTGGGTCCCGCCACCCGGCTCGCAGCCACCCTCCTCGATGTGGCCCCTGCCTGCGAACCCGTCGAAGGGGAGGAATCGCTCGCGCTGCCCGAGGCGATCGATGCTCGCATCCTCGGCGAGCTGTCGAGGCTCTCGCCGGCGCAGATGAGGCGAGCTCTTCGCGAGTTGCCCGGCCTACGAACGGACGGCGGGCAGATGGTATTCAGCCCGCGCGATCTTGCGCAGGACGCGCTTCTCCTTCGCGAAGGCGAGGCGTCAGAGTGTCTCTTGGATGATCGATAGGTAGAACTGGTTGACGCGCGCTCGTGCGCCAAGGGCGTCGAGATCCTTGATGCAGATCTCGCCACGATCGGTCGAGAGAAGATCCAGTTCACGGAATCGCTTCAGCCCACGCATGAGCGTCTCCAGAGAGACGCCGAGCATCTCGGCCATCGTCTGCCGCGGGATCGAGAGACTGAGGACGGTGCCGCCGTCGTGCGGTGTCCCGTACTTGTTCCCGAGGGCGATCAGCAGGAGCGCGAGGTTCCGGTCCATCGATTCGACGGCCTGTCGCGTCAGCTTGAACTCCAGCATGATGACTTCCCGAGCGAGCCAGCGGCAGAGGTCGGCGAACAACCGCGGGTGCTGCTTGCCGAAGGCGAGGAAGTTCGATCGTTCGAAGAACACGAGCGTCGACTCAACCAGCGCCTTGGCGTACTCGACGTTGATCGGCTCGCGTTCGAGAAACGCGGCCTCCAGCCCGAACATCTCCCCCACAGCAAGGAACCGGAGGCAACGCTTCTCCCAACCGCGGCTGGCGTACTTGCCGATGCTTACCAGCCCTGTCTGGACAATGAAGACGCCTGAGGCGTACGCCCCTTCCTGGGCGATGAGGTCGCCCTCCTCGTGATGGACGAGAAGCGAGATCTCCTCGAGCTCCGTGACCTCCCTGTCGGTCAGAGCAGGGAGGACCTGCTTGAGAAATGCTCTGCGCTCGGTCGTGTCTTTGTGGCGTGTCGCCGTGGTCATTGCAGATAGCATCTTAAGCGAATTGGGATGGCGTTCTCCAGGCAGGACAAGCTAGAGGGGGCCGCGAAGCGGCCCCCTCCTGCGATCCCCGAATCGCTCGTTCCTATACCCAGCCACGCAGCTTCATGGCCTCCGCGACGCGGGCAATGGACACCATGTAGGCGCCGATGCGGTTGTCGACGTGGTGCTTCTTGGCCATCTCATGGACGTCGTGGAAGGCCCGAACCATCTTTTCTTCGAGGCGGCTGTACACCTCGTCGATGGTCCAATAGAACCCGCCGATGTTCTGGACCCACTCGAAGTAGGACACCGTGACGCCGCCCGAGTTGCACAGGAAATCGGGAATGAGGTACTTCCCATTCTTGTACAGAATCGCGTCGGCTTCAGGCGTCGTCGGGCCGTTCGCGGCTTCGGCGATGATCTTCGCCTTGATCTTGGCAGCGTTCTTGTCGGTGATGACGTTCTCGATCGCTGCAGGAATCAAGATGTCGACGTCCAGCTCGAGGATCTCGGCATTCGTGATGGCCTTCAGACCCTTGTAGCCGCTGAGCGAGCCGGTCTTCTGCTTGTGGTCGTTCGCGCCATCGGGATCGATCCCGTTGGGATCGTAGACGCCGGCGCGAGAATCGGTGACGGCAACGATCTTGCTGCCGGCCATCTCCTTCATCAGCTTCGCCGCGTAGTAGCCGGCATTCCCGTAGCCCTGGATCGCGACCGTCGCGCCCTTGAGGTTGATCCCCAGTTCCTTGGCCGCCTCGACGATGCAGTGGACGGCACCGCGAGCAGTTGCATCGCCGCGACCGAGGGACCCTCCCAGCGCGAGGGGCTTGCCCGTGATCACTCCCGGAGCGTTGTACCCGACGATCGTCGAGTACTCGTCCATCATCCAGGCCATGATCTGCGGGGTCGTGTAGACGTCAGGGGCCGGAATGTCCCGCTCGGGACCGATGAAGCGCCCGATCGCACGGATGAACCCACGCGAGACTCGCTCGAGTTCCGTGACGGAAAGCTCCTTGGGGTTGCAGATGACGCCACCCTTGCCGCCGCCGTACGGAATGTCGACCACGGCGCACTTCCACGTCATCCACGCGGCGAGAGCCTTGACGGTATCAATCGTTTCCTCAGGATGGAAACGGATCCCGCCCTTCGTCGGGCCGCGCGCGTCGTTGTACTGGACGCGGAACCCGGTGAACGCCTTCACCTTGCCGTCGTCCATACGCACGGGGAAGTGAACCTGCAGGACACGCATCGGCTCGCGGAGCATCGCGTGGATTTGCGGGTCCAGGTCGAGTTTCTTGGCCGCCATGTCGAGCTGCCGCTGAGAGATCTCAAACGGGTTCAACGTGGGAGCATTTGCCATGTGACAGACCTCCTAGGGTTTCTCTGCGATCTGCCATTCGACAGCGGTGTACTCGCTTCCCGGAGCGAACGGCGCGGTCATTATACAGAGGCCGTCGCACAGCGCAAGAAGACTGGAGCAGGCAATTCTCATATTTCGAGACGAGCGAGCACCGCCACGATCAGCCTGCGCAGTTCGGCGCCCTTGCGGCGCGTCGTCTCGATGACCTCGTCGTGCGTCAGCGCAGCGTTCGGGTCCACGCCGGCAGCGAGGTTCGTGGCAATCGAGATTCCGAGAACCTCCATGCCCGCGTGCGAGGCGGCGATGACCTCGGGGACCGTGGACATGCCGACGAGGTCGGCGCCCATCGCGCGGAACGCACGGATCTCGGCCGGCGTCTCGTACGACGGCCCGAGCGTGGCCACGTAGATGCCTTCTTTGAGCTCGATCTTCTCGGCGGTCGCGGCCGCTCGCGCGACCGCCCGCAGGCGCGGCGTGTAGGCAGCCGACATGTCGGGGAACCGCGGCCCCAACTCGTCAAGGTTCGGGCCGCGAAGCGGGTTTGCCCCCAGCATGTTGATGTGATCGGTGATGAGGACGAGATCGCCGGCAGAGAGGTCGGAGCGAATCGCCCCCGAGGCATTCGTCACGATGAACGTCTTCACTCCGAGCAGGGCGAACAGCCGCGCCGCGAAGGCGACGTCGTCCATCGAGCGGCCTTCGTAGTAGTGGGTCCGCCCGCGCTGCAAGAGGACGGGCACCCGCCCGATCCGCCCGGACCAGAACTCGCCAGCGTGCCCGGCAACCGTCGGCGCCGGGAAACCGGGGATGTCCGAGCAGGGAATCCTCGTGCCGCCGTCTGGGACGCCGAACGCTTCCGACAGCCCGGAGCCCAGCGTGATCGCCACCGTCGGCGGCTCTTCAAGACGGCCGCGCACCGTGTCCGCCGCCGCCGTCAGCTTCTCCCAACGTTCGTCGCGCATGGTTCCTCCTAGCCCAACCCCAACTCCGACATGGCGCGATCGATCGACTCCACGGGAACGACATCCATCGTCGCCTTCTCTTTCGGCTTGCCGGCCGCGGGAACAAGGATGCGCTCGTACCCCATCTTCTCGGCCTCACGAATTCGCTCCGCGGCTCGCCGCACAGCGCGCACCTCACCGGACAGTCCCACCTCGCCGACGACGCACGTCCGCGCGGGAATCGGGCGGTTCCGTAGGCTCGATACGATCGCGACCACGGCGCCGAGGTCGCTGGCCCGCTCTTTCGCCTCGAGCCCCCCAGCGACGCTTAAGTAGACGTCCGCGCCGCCGATGTGGACGGCGAGCTCCTTCTCGATCACCGCGAGCAAGAGCAGCACGCGGTTGATGTCGAGTCCCGTGCAGCGGCGCTGCGGCACGCCATACCCGCCGGTCGGCGACACCAACGCTTGGAGCTCCACGAGAATGGGCCGAGTGCCTTCGAGCACGGGGACGATGACGGATCCCGGCCGCGCAATGTCGCTGTGCCCCTCGAGAAAGAAGGCGGAGGGATTGGCGATCTCCTGCATTCCCTCGGCTGTCATGCGGAACACGGCGGCCTCGTCCGTCGAGCCGAACCGGTTCTTCACCGAGCGCAGGAACCGCACGTCCTCGCCGCGGCCGCCCTCGAGGTAGAGAGCCACATCGACGAGGTGCTCGACCGACTTCGGGCCCGCGAACGCGCCGTCTTTCGTGATATGCCCGACGAGGAACGACACGAGCCGCCGCGACTTCGTGATCCGGATCAGCTCGCTCGACACTTCGCGCAGCTGGCGGATGCTGCCCGCCTCGCCGTCCACGGCGCTCGACGTCGCGGTCTGGATGGAGTCGACGAACAACGCACACGGGGAGATCTTCTCCACCGCGGCCGCGATCCGGTCGAGATTCTGCTCCGAGAGCACGTACAGTCGGCGGCTGTCGACACCGATGCGGGTGGCGCGAAGCTTGACCTGACTCTCCGATTCCTCTCCCGACACGTAGAGCACGTTGCCGACGCGTTCAGCGAGCGCGTGCGCGACCTGGAGAAGGAGCGTTGACTTGCCGATGCCCGGCTCGCCGCCGAACAGGATCACGCCTCCGGGCACGAATCCCCCGCCAAGCAGGCGATCAAGCTCGCTCATACCGGACGGGATGCGCGCGACGTCGGCCAAGCTGATGTCGGCGATCGGTCGCAACTCCTCGCCGAGCCAGGAGGCGTCTCGTTGCCCGGACGCGCGCGGTTCCTCCATCTCGGTGTACGAGTCCCACGCGCCGCAATGCGGGCAGCGGCCGAACGGCTTGACCGCTTGCTGGCCGCAGCGCGAGCACGTGAACGGCATGCTATCCGTCTTCTTCGAACCGAAGCTCGTCGCCGTCCGCCCGGCCGACGACGTTGGTCCCCGCGGCAAAACGCCCACCCAGGATCTCCTCGGAGATGGGGTTCTCGATGAGGCGCTCGATCATGCGCCGCATCGGGCGGGCGCCGTACTTCGGGTCATAGCCGAGGCGAATGAGGAGCTCCCACGCGGAGTCATCAAGGCGGAAACCGATCTTGCGCTCGGCCGTGAGCCGCGCCTTGAGTTCGTCTACCATGAGGGTGGCGATCTCGCGAACCTGAGAGCGGTTCAGCTGATGGAACACGATGATGTCGTCAAGCCGGTTCAGGAACTCGGGGCGGAAGACATTGCGCGCCTCGCCGATCACGCGACCCTTCATTTCCTGATAGGGCTCGTCGGACCCCTCGCTCTGGTCGGCGAACCCCAGCGTGTCGCGATCGGTGATCAGCTCGCTGCCGACGTTCGACGTCATGATGAGGACGGTATTGCGGAAATCGATTCGCCGCCCCTGCGAGTCGGTCAGGATGCCGTCCTCCATCACCTGAAGGAGGATATTGAACACGTCGCGGTGCGCCTTCTCGATTTCGTCGAACAAGACGACCGAGTACGGTCGGTGACGGACTTTCTCGGTCAGTTCGCCGGCTTCTTCGTAGCCGACGTAGCCCGGAGGCGCGCCAGTGAGGCGGGACACGGAAAACCGTTCCATGTACTCCGACATGTCGACGCGAATGAGCGCCTCTTCGTCGCCGAACAGGAACTCGGCCAGGGTCTTCGACAGCTCGGTCTTCCCGACGCCGGTCGGTCCGAGGAACATGAACACGCCGACCGGCCGCTTCGGGTTCTTCACCCCGGCGTGCGCGCGGCGGATCGACCGCGACACGGCGCGGACGGCCTCTTCCTGACCGATCAGGCGCTCGTGGATCTTGTCCTCCATGTTGACGAGCCGGACGGACTCTTCCTCCTGCACGTGGCCGATGGGGATCCCCGTCCACATGGCGACCATCTTCGCGATGTCCCGGCTCGTGACCTGCAGCTCCTTGCCCTCGATGTCCGACTGGCTCTTGGCCCGCGCACGAGCTTCAAGTTCGGCCTTCTGATCGCGCAGGCGCGCCGCCGTCTCGTAGTCCTGCGCGGCGACCGCCTGCTGTTCTTCCTTGTCGAGCGTTTCGACCTGGTCGAGCAGTTCGCGAACGTCCTCGGGAAGCAGCGAGCTCTGCAGTTTGATGCGAGCCGCAGCTTCGTCGATGAGGTCGATGGCCTTATCGGGCAGGAACTGATCCGTGACGTAGCGATCGGAGAGGCGCGCCGCTTCGAGCAATGCGTCGTCGGTGATCTTCACACCGTGGTGCTTCTCGTAGCGGGGTCGCAGGCCGCGCAGGATCTCGACCGTCGTGTCGACCGACGGCTCGTCGACGACGATCGTCTTGAACCGCCGCTTGAGTGCCGGGTCTTTCTCCACCGACTTCCGGTACTCGTCGGGCGTCGCGGTGCCAATGCATTGGATGGCACCAGACGCCAAGGGCGGCTTGAGGATCGATGAGGCGTCGATCGCGCCTTCGGCTCCGCCGGCTCCGACGACGGTCTGCAGCTCGTCGATGAACAGGATCACGTTGTCGTTCTCGGTCACTTGGTTGATGAGCGCCTTCAGTCGCTGCTCGAACTCGCCGCGGTACTTCGTGCCGGCGACAACCGACGCCATGTCGAGTTCGAGAATCTCTTTCGAACGGAGAATCGCAGGCACGTCACCGGACGCGATGCGTTGCGCCAGGCCTTCGACGATCGCCGTCTTCCCGACACCGGATTCGCCGATCAGGGCGGGGTTGTTCTTCTTGCGCCGCGTGAGCGTCTGGATGATGCGCTCCATCTCCGCGTCGCGGCCGATGACGGGGTCAAGGTTTCCGGCCATTGCCTCTTCCACGAGATTGCGGCCGAATTCCGCGAGCTCACCTTTCTTTTGCGGTGTCCGCCGCGCCGCCCGAATGGTCATGCCGATTCCCGACGGCGGAAGGAAGTAGGCACGCGTCTTGGTGAGATCGATGCCGAGCTGCTGCAGAAGCGTCGCTCCGGTCCCCTCGCCTTCGCGCAGCATGCCCATGAGGAGATGCTCCGGACGGATGGTGTTGACTCCCGACCGTCGCGCTTCCTCAAAGCTGATCTTCATGACACGCTTGAGGCGCGGCGTCGGTTCGAGGTCGTCAGCGGACAGCCGGACCTCTCCGCGCCCCTTCTCTTCCTCGAGGAGCGCGGCCACTTTCTCGTACGTCACGGCGTGCGTCGAGAGGAACCGGTATACGTCGCTGCCGGTCATCTTGAGGAACGCCAGAAGGAGGTGCTCCGTGCCGACGTAGCTGTGGCGCCACGCCTCGGCCTCTTCCTGCGACACCGCGATGATCTCCATCGAGTCGCGCGAGAAACGGTCGTACATCCGGCCTCCTCCCGTCCCGGTTCCAGTCCGGAGAAGTATACCCGCTCGACCGGGACCTACAACGGATCGAGCTTTCGGTTGATGCGCGTCATCGCCGCGTCGATCCCGGCGGAACGAAACAAGTCGATCGCCTCCACGGCGCGCTCCAAGCCGGGAACGACGGTCTGCCACTCCTCAGGAGTGAACCGGTCGAGAACGTAGTCGCTGCCTGAGGCGTCCCGGCCGTCGACCTCGATCCCGATTCGCAGCCGTGGAATCTCCTCCGTGCCGAGGCACTCGAGAACCGAGCCGATTCCCTTGTGGCTTCCCGGCCCGCCGGCCGCGAGCATTCGGACCCGGCCGAGCGCGAGATCGAGGTCGTCATAGACGACGAGCGCATCGCGTGCGGGGATCTTGTGCTGTGCGAGGACCCCCTTCACCGCGCGGCCGCTCCCGTTCATGAACGTCATCGGCTTCACGAGCAGCAGGTCGTCCCATGAATAGACGAGGGCGGACTGTTGGATCCGCCCTCGCGCACGAATTCGATGGATCTTCCGATAGAGGTCGACGACCTCGAAACCGACGTTGTGCCGTGTCAGTGCGTAGGCCAAGCCCGGGTTCCCAAGCCCGAAGACGGCCTTCACGCGCGGCTCCCTACGACTCTCCTTCTTCCGCGCCCTCGGCGGCCGCCGTCTCTTCGCCGCCCTCGGCCTCGCCTTCCTCACCGGCTCCTGCGGCCTCGGCCGCCTCGGCGACGAGGCTGCGCGGCGCGATGACCGTCACGAGGACTCTCTCGGGAGGCAGAAGCGCTTCCACCTTCCCGAAATCGAGATCGCTCACATGGACCGAGTCGCCGATATCGAGAGCGGAGACGTCGATCGTGATGAGGTGCGGGATATCTTTCGGCATGCCGTGAACGGGGATCGTGCGGAACTGGACGTTCAGGATTCCGCCGGACTTCGCGCCGAGCGACTCGCCGACAATCTTCGTCGGAACACTGAGCTTGAGCGGGCGATTTGCCTCGGGATGGTAGAAGTCGACGTGCACCGGCTCGTCGGTGATCGGGTTGTAGTCGATCACCTTGAGGAACACGTCCATCTCCTGCGCCTTGCCTTCCCCTTGGAGCTTCAGGGTGATGCGAGAGCTCCGCGTGACCTTGGAGAAGAGAACCAGCAGGTCCCGGCGCGCGATGGCAATGGGCGTGCTTTCGATCGCCGGCCCATAGACCACGGCGGGGACAATCCCTTGCCGTCGGAGGGCGCCCGCCTTGCCCGACGGTCTCGTCTTCGCTTCTAGCGTGTGCATGATGACTCCTACACCCCTAATAGTGCGGGAAGAGATGACTCACCGACTTGTACTCGAAGATTCGGTGGATGGTCTTAGCGAGATGCTCGCCGACGGAGATGTAATCGACAATTCCACTCTTCTCCGCTTCCTGGCGGAAGATGGTATTGGTAACGACCACGCGTTTCAAGGGAGACTCGGACAGCATCCGCAGCGCATCGCCCGCGAACAGTCCGTGCGTCGTGTACGCGCGCACCTCGTGCGCTCCGCTCGCGAGCAAGAGCTCGGCCGCCTTCACCAGCGTTCCGCCCGAGGAGAGGATGTCGTCGACGAGAATCGCGCGCTTCTTCTTGACGTCGCCGATGACGTTCATCACGTCGACGACCGAACCGTCGTGGCTGCGGCGTTTCTCCAGAATGGCGAGCGGGAGATCGAGCTGCTCGGCCACCATCCGCGCCCGCACGGCCCCGCCGGCGTCGGGCGAGACGATGATCGCGTTCTCGAGCCCTTCGACGTGGGTACGAATGTGCTCGGCGAAGATCCAGTCCGAACGGAGATTGTCGACCGGGATGTTGAAGAAACCTTGGATCTGTCCGGCGTGGAGGTCCATGGTCAGCATGCGGTCGGCGCCCGCTGTTTCGATCAGGTTGGCGACGAGGCGCGCGGAGATGGGAACCCGACCGGTGTGCTTACGGTCCTGCCTCGCGTACCCATAGTACGGAACCACGGCAATCACGGTCCGCGCCGACGCGCGCCGCGCCGCGTCGATGATGAGCAGCAGCTCCATGAGGTGTTCGTTGACCGGAGGGCACGTCGGTTGGATGACAAACACGTCCGCGCCGCGGACGGTCTCGCGGATACGAACGCGAATCTCCCCGTCGCTGAAGTGATCCACCGCGGTATCGCACAGCTCCATGCCGAGTGACGACGAGATCTCCTGGGCCAGGGCGCGGTTCGCGTTTCCCGCCACCAGTTTGAGCTCCCGTTCGATCATGTGTCCTCCCTGGACGGTTTCTTGTTCCGCTCCTTGATGACTTGGCGGGCGCGGGCGATCGCCAGCGTCTCCGGCGGAACGTCCTCGGTGATCGTCGAGCCGGCGCCGATGACGGCGCCGCGGCCGATCGTCACTGGGGCAACCAACGATACATTGCTGCCGACGAAGACGTCGTCTTCGATTACGGTGCGGTGTTTCGCCGCACCGTCGAAGTTGCAGGTGATCGTTCCCGCGCCGATGTTCGTGCCGGCGCCGACGTCGGCGTCGCCGAGATACGAGAGATGCCCTGCCTTCACGCCCGGGCCGAGGCGCGCAGCTTTGACCTCGACGAAATTGCCCACACGGGCGTCCGGCCCAACGTCGCTCCCGTGACGAAGGTGGGCGTACGGGCCGATCGTCGAGCGCTCGCGCACCCGTGCACCTTCGAGAACCGAATAGCGAACGACGGCGCCGTCCTCGACAACGCTCGAATCGATCCAAGCGTCGGGGCCGATCCGACAGCCCGATCCGACGCGCGAACCCCCTCCCACGTGACTCCCGGGAAAGAGGATCGTGGCTTCCCCGATCTCAACGCCCTCGTCGACGTACGTTCGCGCGGGGTCGGTGAGGAGGACGCCCTTCTCGGCGAGCGCCGCGAGGATTCGCTCCCGGGCACAAGCAGAGACATCCGGGTACGCGGCGGGGCTCGCAAGACGTCGAACATCGTCCGGCACATCGGTCACCCACGTACCGCGGCCGAACGGTCCGTCCGAGTCATCGAACGCCGAAGCCGCCGCCGCGAGGCCCCGCGCCGCATCCGCGCCAGCTCGGAAGAGGGCCAGCACGCCCGTCGACTCGACAAGGCGGCGGGCCCTTCCACTCGCAAACGCTTTGCAGAACGCGCTGAGGGTGGCGCCGGAGAGAAGAGGAAGATCGCCGCAGACGACGAGAAGACACCGGTCGGAGGGCACTGCGGGGGCGTCGTGCAGATCGAGGCGCAGCACGCTCGACCACGCGGCCGCACCGGCGACCTCCGCCAGGTCATCGGTCAGGACGGAAACCTCAGCGATCCCCGCCGCGGCCAGAGCGCGCCGCACGCGAGCAAGCGCGGACATCCCGCACACTGGCTCGGTGAACCGCCTCGCTTCCCACGCCGTTCGCTCACCCGAAACCGCGAGAACGACGGCTGCAATCCCGCTTGCGTTCATCTCGGCCACGCTGAATGATACGCGAGCGAAGAATCCCACACCAACTCGGGACGCGCCGGGCGAAGGGGGACCGGGCGACGCCTACCGCAACCGGGAGGATGTTGTACACTCCGCGCCATCTCGCAGAAGGAGGTCTGACCATGGCGAAGCGGGTCTTCTCGGGCATCCAACCAACCGGAACGCTGCACATCGGGAACTATCTCGGGGCGATTCGGAATTGGGTCGACCTCCAGCGCGACTTCGAGTGCATCTACTGCGTCGTCGACTATCACGCGATCACGATCGACGTGGACCCGAAGGAACTGAAGACGGCGTCGCGCTCGATGGCCCTCGACCTTCTCGCGTGCGGCGTCGATCCGGAGAGGTCGATCCTCTTCGTCCAGGCCGACGTCCCGCAGCACACCGAACTCACCTGGATCCTTGGCTGCGTGACGTCATACGGTGACCTCGCCCGCATGACGCAATTCAAGGACAAGTCCGAAAAGCAGGAGTTCGTGACCGCGGGCCTCTTCACGTACCCCATTCTCATGGCGGCCGACATCTTGTTGTACAAGGCGCAGGGCGTGCCGGTGGGCGAGGACCAGGTCCAGCACCTGGAGCTCTCGCGGCGCATCGCGCGGCGGTTCAACTCGCGCTTCGGCGAGCTTTTCCCGGAGCCCGAGCCGATCGTGACGAAGGGTGCGCGAATCATGTCGCTCGCCGATCCAACGTCGAAGATGTCGAAGAGTTCAGGAGAGGCCCACTACGTCGGAGTCATGGAGCCCGAGACGTCGATCCGCAAGAAGGTGCGCTCAGCCGTGACCGACGTCGGGCTCACGCCCGGCGAGGCCATGTCTCCCGGTGTCGCAAACCTCTTCCAGATTCTGGAGATCGTCTGCGAATTGCAGGGCGAAGCGGCGACCGTCCCCCAACTGAAGGCGGAGTTTGCCGACGGCAAGCTTCTCTACTCCCGACTGAAGGACACGACGTTCGACCGCCTGATGGGCGTCCTCCGGCCGATTCAGGAGCGGCGCGCGAAGCTCGCTGCATCGAGCGACGTGGATGGCATTCTGGCCGACGGTGCACGCAAGGCCGCGGAGATCGCCCGCGCCACTATGTGCGACGTCCGAAAGCTGGTCGGAGTCGGCACCGGGGCGTAGCCGTCCATCGGGCCGCGAGCTAGGCTCGCACCCCGCCTCCGCGCACGAGCGGCGCAATCTGAGTCCAGCACTCATTGAGCTCTGCTCGAGAGAGGGCCTGCCGCTCGGCCCACGTGGGATCGAGGAGGCTCTTCTCGGCTGGGACGCGGAACGCCTGAAGGACGTAGCTCTTCGCGCCGCGCACCCACTCGGCGATCGTCCGTAGATCCTCGCCCGCAAGCCCCGGCGCGACGGTGGTTCGGAATTCGTAGTCCGGAGCGCTTTGGCGGATGCAGCCGATGGACCTCTCGATCGCACCAACGTCGGCGCGGACGCCGCAGAACTCAGCGTAGCGCGGGAGCGGTGCCTTGAGATCCATAGCCACGAAATCGACGAGGCGGCGATCGAACAGCGAAGCCAGAACGTCAGGCCGCGACCCGTTCGTGTCGAGCTTCACGCCCAGTCCGAGCGAGCGCGCCTCTGCGAGGAAGTCGGCCAGATCAGGCTGAAGCGTCGGCTCCCCGCCCGTGACGACGACGCTGTCGAGAAACCCGCAACGATCGCGGAGGCGTTCGACCACGTCGGCGACGAGGAGCCGTGGACCCTCGACCTCGCGTTCCGGCATGACGAGATCGGGGTTGTGGCAGAACGGGCAGCGGAAGTTGCAGCCGCGAACGAAGACGACGGCCGCGACGTGGCCTTCATGATCGGAAAGCGAAAGCGGAACGAAGGCACCAACGTCCACGGCGTCCCCTTGCAGGACTCGCTACGACAGCGGAATCGCGCGCGTCGCGAACGTCCTGCGGTTCGCGAACTCGGCCCTCTTTCCGTCGTTCCACTGCTCGACCGGTCGCAAGTAGCCGACAATGCGCGAGTAGACCTCGGCCGGTGAACCGCACTCAGGGCATGTCCGATGCTCTCCGACGATGTACCCATGGTCGGGGCAGACGGAGAAGGTCGGAGTCAGCGTGTAGTACGGCAAGTGGAACGAGTGCGCGATCTTCTTCACAAGCCGCTTCGTGGCCTCCGAGTCAGGGAGCCGCTCGCCGATGAAGGCGTGAAAGACCGTGCCTCCCGTGTACTTCACCTGCAGCGGATCCTGCATGCGCAGGGCGGACCAGAGGTCGTCGGTGTACCCAACGGGGAGCTGGGTCGAGTTTGTGTAGTAGGGGACCTTCCCGCCGTGCGTCTCGATGTTGTAGATGCGCAAGTCAGGGAAGCGGTCGAGGTCCTTCTTCGCCAGGCGATAGCTCGCCCCTTCGGCCGGCGTCGCTTCGAGGTTGTAGATCTCGCCAGACTCCTCCTGGTACGCCCCGAGGCGCGCTCGCATCCAGTCGAGCGTCTCGATGGCGAACTCCTGGCCCTCGGGATCGGCGATCGTGCAGCCCTTCAGATTGAGCAGGGCTTCGTTCATCCCGATGATGCCGATCGTCGAGAAGTGGTTGCGCCAGTAGCCGCCTTCCGACTCCCGGATTCGGGAGAGGTAGTAGCGAGAGTACGGATACAGGCCTTGATCGGTCAGCTGTTCGAGCGTCTTTCGCTTGATCTCGAGCGCCTTGCGCGACAGATCCATCAACTTGCCGAGACGTCGGAAGAAGTCGGCCTCGTCATCGGCGAGGTAGCCGAGGCGAGGAAGGTTCAGCGTAACGACGCCGATCGAGCCGGTCAGGGGATGCGCTCCGAACAACCCGCCGCCGCGGCTTCGCAGCTCTCGATTGTCGATCCGCAGGCGGCAGCACATGCTTCGCGCGTCCTCCGGCCTCATGTCGCTGCCGATGAAGTTCGAGAAGTAGGGAATGCCGTACTTCGCCGTCATCTCCCACACCGGCTCGAGGATCGGATTGTCCCAATCGAAGTCCTCGGTGATGTTGTAGGTGGGAATCGGGAAGGTGAACGGCCGGCCCTGCATGTCGCCTTCGAGCATCACCTCGGCGAACGCGCGGTTGAAGAGGTCCATCTCCGGCTGGTACTCCCCGTAGCACGTCTTGTGCAGCCCACCGCCGAGGACGACGGGCTCCGCGATCATGAACCGCGGGACCTTGAGGTCGAGCGTGATGTTCGTGAACGGAGTCTGGAACCCCACGCGCGTCGGGACGTTCATGTTGTACACGAACTCCTGGACGTTCTGCTTGACCTCGTCGTACGACAGGCCGTCGGCACGGATGAAGGGCGCGAGGTACGTGTCCACGTTCGAAAACGCTTGCGCCCCGGCGGATTCGCCCTGCAGGGTGTACATGAAGTTGACGATCTGCAAGAGGGCGACGCGGAAGTGCTTGGCCGGCCGCGACTCGATCTTGCCACGCACGCCGCGGAACCCGCGTAGCAGGACATCGCGAAGATCCCATCCGACGCAGTACGCGCCGAGCGTCCCCAGATCGTGAAGGTGGAAGTCGCCGCTCTCGTGCGCTGTGCGGATCTGCAGCGGGTAGATCTTGTTCAGCCAGTATTGCGAGATGATCTTATCGGTAATGTGGGTGTTCAGGCCCTGAAGCGAGAACGTCATGTTGCTGTTCTCGCGCACGCGCCAGTCGCGATCGTTGAGGTAGTCCTCGACGAGCGGCATTTCCTGCAACAGGCCGTGCATCTCGCGCAGATCCTCGTGCTGTTTCCGATAGAGGATGTAGGCCTTCGCGGTCCGAGCTTGCCCTCGTTCGATGAGGGTTTCCTCGACCGTGTCTTGGATCTCCTCCACCGTCGGCGATTCGTTGACGAAATGCGATTCCAGAGCGCGGACCACGCGGTCCGCGACGCCCTGCGCGAGGTACTCGTCACCCTCCCCGACTTCCTTCATCGCCTTCCAAACGGCGGTCGTGATCTTCGTTGGATTGAACGGAACAACACGACCATCGCGCTTGACGATGTACTCCATGAACCCCCCTCACCCCGATGGACACCCCTAGAGACTCGGTCATCCTAGCTTCGAGACGAGACAGAGACAATCCGACGCGGGCCAGCCGAGAGGAGGGAGAGTGGCATGATGACGACCTCTCGCCGCCCGCAGATCGCCGGGGCGGACAGTGGTCACCAGTCGCACTCAGGGAGCGTTTCCAGGTCCACTCGGTGACCGCGCGGGATCGGGCGCTTGCCTCGGAGTTCTTGATTCGCGAATAGCGCCTCGTTACCATCAGTAGGAATTCTGCTCTAGTTGATCGATCACGATCACGCTGCAGTGAGGTGAGTGAGATACCGAACATTGCTTCCGCAAGCAAACGCTTGCGACAAAGCGAGAAGAGGAAGGGCTTGAATCGCTCGCGCAAGGCGGCGCTCAAGCGCGTCGTGAAGCAGATTCGCCTGCACATCGACGCCGGAGAGAAATCCGAAGCCGTGTCCCTGCTCCCGCAGCTGGCCAAGGCCGCAGACAAGGCCTCGAAGAGGAACACGATCCACAAGAACCGCGCATCGCGGATCAAATCTCGTTGGGTGAAGAAGGTCCAAGCCCTCTAGGAGGATCTGGCATGCGTCTGCGTCAACTCGACTTCCTCGGCAAAGCGAAGTTCCTCGTCCCGCTTTCGGTGTGTCTCGTCGTGGCGAGCGCCGTGCTCCTCATCCCCAGCGTGCGGGGATTGAAGATGGGCATCGACTTCACCGGCGGCACGGAGCTCACGGTGAAGTTCGCCGAGCACGTCGATTCCGCGGCCATCCGCAACGTCCTCGGGACCGTCAATGCGGGCTCGCTCGACCTACGGACGAGCAAGATTCAGAGCGCCGGACCGAACACGTACACCATCACGACGCAGCTCCTGAACGTCGAGACGGACGTAGCCATCATCAACAGCGTCGATGCCGCCCTGAAGTCGGCGTTCCCGGGTGCCGACGTCAACCGAAGCCTCATCGGCCAGCAGATCAGCAAGGAGCTCGCGCAGAGCGGTCTTCTCGCGATTCTCATCGCGATGGGCGCGATGCTCATCTACATCTCGTGGCGGTTCCGCTTCCGCTACGCGATCGCCGCAATTCTCGAACTCGTTCACGACGTGACGATCGCGCTCGGCATCTTTGCGGTCCTCGGACTGGAGTTCAACTTGGAGACGATCGCCGCGTTCCTGACGTTGGTCGGGTACTCGCTCAACGACACGATCGTCGTCTTCGACCGAATCCGCGAGAACCTCAAGCTCGACCAGAAGAGGAGCCTGTTCGACACGATCAACCTGAGCATCAATCAGTCGCTCACGCGAACTATCAACACGTCAGCGACGACGCTCCTTCCCGTCGTCGTCCTGCTCCTGCTGGGAGGCACCGTGCTGCGAGGGTTCTCGGTGGCGATGCTCGTCGGGATCATCGCCGGGACGTACTCGTCGTGGTACATCGGGACCCCGATCCTCTACTGGTGGGCGCGCAAGTTCGACAAAGGCCGGGCCGGGGAAAAGAGCTAGATGCGGTCATTGCTCCGCGACAGGAGAGAGTGGCGGCTCGCCGCTCCTCCGGACGCGAGCCTCGTTGAGGCCATCCGAACGTCGCTCGGTTGCTCCCATGCGATTGCTGTCCTGCTCGCCCAACGCGGGGGATCGGCGTGGGATACGCTGATCGACCCGGTGGCCGAGCGATTCCACTCGCCGTCGGACCTCCCGGACATTGATCGCGCGACCGCCCGGCTTGGGCAGGCAATCCAAAAGGGGGAGCGCGTCTTCATCCACGGCGATTTCGACGTCGACGGCCTGACCGGCGCCGCCGTCCTGTATCGCACGCTGCGCCCTCTCTTGCCGCCGAACTCGGTGAAGGTCGAGGTCAGCGACCGAGCGGCAGGCCACGGCATGTCTCGGCCGTTCGTCCTCCGCGCGATCGATGAGGGATTCTCGTTGGTCGTGACCGCCGACTGCGGCGTCGCCAGTCACGCCGAGATCGACGAATTGAAAGCCGCAGGCATCGACACTGTGGTCACCGATCACCACCTTCCCGTCGGCGACCTCCCCGCTGCCGTCGCCATCGTGGACCCGCACCGCAGAGATCACCGGTATCCGAACCAGCACCTGGCGGGAGTCGGCGTCGCGTACAAACTCGCCTGCGCGCTCTACGAGCGCCTCGGAAAGCCCACCCCTACATCGTTTCTCGACCTCGTCGCGCTCGGCACCATCGCCGACCTCGTCCCCTTGTGTGCGGACGGCGACAACGAGAACCAACGGCTGATCCGCGAGGGATTCCACCTCATGTCGGCCGGGCAGGGCTCGTCGCTTGGCCTACGCACGCTGATGGCCAAGCTGTCCATCAACCCGAAGAAGCTGACGACCACCGATTTCGGCTACCTCGTGGCGCCCAAACTGAACGCCGCCAACCGCGCCGGGGATCCGAAGGTTGCCTTCCTCCTCCTCATCACCGAGGTGGCCGACCAAGCCGAATACCTCGCCGAGATCCTCCTCGACTACAACCGCGACCGCGAGATCGCGCAGAACGACCTCATCTCGCAGGCCGAGACGATGATCCGCGAAGAGGGAATGGATCCGCAGGAAGACGGAATCCTCTTCCTCGTGGGGAAGTACTGGAACGAGGGAATCCTCGGCCTCGTCGCATCGAACCTCGCCGAGCGGTACCGCGTGCCGACGCTCGTGTTGTCACGAGGGGACCGCGTCTCGCGCGGCTCGTGCCGAAGCGTCGGCGACTTCGACGTCAGCGCCGCCCTCGAAGCCGTCGGGGGGCTTCTCATGCAGTACGGCGGGCACAAGATGGCCGCCGGGTTCTCGGTCACGAACGAGGCGCTGCCCGAGCTCGAGGAGCGCCTGGCCGAGTATGTCGCCGTGCATCGAAGCTCGATCGCGGCATTCCATCCGGAAGAGATCGACTCCGAGGTCGAGCTCGCCGACGTCGATCTCCGTTTCTACACGAATCTCACGTCTCTCGCACCCTACGGACCCGGGAACCCGCCGCCGCGCTTCCTCCTTCACGATTGCCTTTACGACGGCCTCAGCCTCGTCGGCAACCACCGTCAGCATCTGAAGGGCAGGGTCGTGCAGAACGGAGTGGCGCTTCCGTTCATCGCCTTCCGATTGGGCAAGCACCTCGAGGTCTTCGAGGATG
>CAIOLV010000013.1 GCA_903859225.1 uncultured bacterium | reverse complement strand
GGAACATCGCTCCAGGAGATCAACAGGCGCGGAGACTTCACAGAAAGTCCACACGTGTGGGCTCGTGATTAGGGCGGGGGGGAGGATGGCGACTGAAGCGGTCCCGTGATTCTTCAGTCGCTAGGGAGTCTGACCGCTGGTTGGTTGCAGACTCCTTCCTCGGCGTCGGAGGTTCTCACCACTCCCCGGTAAGTGCAAACCCGCAGGACCATTCGGTCCTGCGGGTTTGCACTTAGGGCGGGAGGATTCGAACCTCCGAATGGCGGCTCCAAAGGCCGCTGCCTTTCCGCTTGGCGACGCCCTAGAACGTCACATCTTCGGTCGGGAAGGCCGGGACGCCGATCTCCTGGCCGACGACCTCGTAGTACTTGGCCAGAATAGCGCTTTCCATACGCAGGCGGAAGTCGTTGTCGATCGGATGTGCTATGTCGCGGAACTCGCCGTTCTTGACCTCGCGGCTTGGCATCGCGACGAACAGGCACTCCTTGCCCTGGATGATCTTCACGCTGTGCACGATGAAGACATCGTCGAACACGACCGAGCAGAATGCCTTGAGGTTTCCCTCATCCTTCATCGGTCGGATCTCAACCTTTGTGATCTCCACCCTAGAACCTCTCTCGATCCGTCGGTGTATGCGCGATCTTAGCGACCGGGCACCGCGCTTTCAATTTGTGGGACTCTCGCCCGCCAATTCGATCTCCGTCACTCCGTCTCCGCCCTGGTTGGGTGGAGCGTACTTGAACGAGGACACGAACGAGCACGAGGCAAGGTAGGCGCGCACCGCCTCGCGGAGCGCCCCCGTCCCCTTTCCGTGCAGGATTCGCGCGTTCCGCAGGTCGGCGCGGAGGAGTTCATCGAGATACGCCTCGACCTCCCGCAGAGCCTCGCTGACCGTCATCCCGCGCAGGTCGAGTTGCAGTGGGACCTGACTCGGCCGCGGCCGCCTCATCGCCACGGCGCGCTCGCCGAGGCCGGAGGGCCCAAGGCCACCTAGGCGCTTCTTCGGCGCCCGCGGCAGCTCGAGGTCGCCCGCCTCGGTGGAGACGCGAATGCCGCCGTCGAGGTCGACGATGACCTTGCCCCGCGCATCGACGTGGACGATCCGCCCGTTGCCATCCACGCTGCGCACGTGCACGAGTTGCCCGACCTCGACCATCTCCGGCGGAAGCGGCTCCGGCCGGCTCACTTCCTCGATCGCGGCGCGCTGCTCGGCGACCTCAGCACGCAACTCCGCGATCTCGCGCAGCTCCGCCTTCGCCTGCTCGGCGGACTGCACCTCGGTGCTGCGCAGGCGGGCGAGCGCCTCCTCCGCCTTCTTCTGCCCATCGCGTAGGAACCCCTCGAGGGCGCGGACTTTCGCCGACAGCGTGCTCTCCTTGTCGCGCTCGAACGCGCCGAGCCGCGCCTCGTACGTCTCGCGCACTTCGCGTGCGGCGCGACGGTCGCGTTCTGCCGCCTCTCGCTGCTCCACGAGAAGCTGCCGCTCGTGGTGCAGCTCGTCGATGATGTCCTCGGCACGAATCTCGCCGGCCGACAGGAACGCGCGCGCCCTTTCGATGAGCGATGGCGCGAGGCCCAGACGCTCGGCGATGACAAACGCGTTCGACCGCCCCGGAACGCCCTCGATGACGCGGAAGGTCGGACTGAGCGACGCGAGATCGAATTCCATCGACGCTGTTTTGATCTCGGGATGGCGAATGGCGAAGTACTTGAGCGGCGTGAGATGCGTCGAGATCGCCACGAACGGGCCGCTCGCGAGCAGCGTCTCGATGATCGCCAGGCCGAGCGCGGCTCCCTCCTGCGGATCCGTTCCTGCCCCGAGTTCGTCGAGCAGCACAAGCGTTTCGGCATCGGCGTCGGCGAGGATGCCGACGATGTTCTTCATGTGCGCCGAAAACGTCGACAGACTCTGCTCGATCGACTGCTCGTCGCCGATGTCTGTGCGCACCCTGCCGACGATGCGGATCTGCGAGTCGGCGCCGGCGGGAATCGGAATTCCGGACTGCGTCATGAGCGCCAGCAGGCCAAGGGTCTTCAGCGTCACGGTCTTCCCGCCCGTGTTAGGACCGGTGATGATCGTCATGCGGCGGTCGCCGCCGAGCGACAGCGTGACCGGCACGGCGCGATCGCGGTCGAGGAGCGGATGTCGCGCGTTGCGGAGGGAGAACGAGTCTCCGATCTGCGGCACCGCGCAGCGGTAGGCGATCGAGAACCCGGCCCGCGCGAACAGCCCGTCGAGGTGCGCGAGCACGGCGCGATCGCGCAAGAAGGCGGACCCGCTCTCCAGAAACGCTTCCGCCAGTTCTCGCAAGATGCGATGAATCTCGTCGCGAATCGCGTCGGCAAGCTCGGCGATGACGTTGTTCTCCGGCACGAGCCACGTCGGCTCGGCGTACAGCGTCTGCCCGGTCGCCGAACGATCGTGAATGACATAGTCGGCCATCCCGATCGTGCCGCTCTTGACCGGCACAACGAGCCGCCCGCGGCGGCGGGTGACGATCGGCTCGCTCGCGATCTCCGGGTTGCGCTCAAGGAGGCCGCGAAGCTTTGTCTCGACGCGGGCCTCGACCGCACGGCGTTTGCGAAGGAGTTCCGCGAGCTCGGCCGACGCATCGTCGCGGATCTCGCCTCGCTCGTCGATCGTTTTGCGGATGTGGCGCCCGATCGCCTCTCCGCCCGCCGTCAGGCGTCCCGCATGACTGCGCAATCGTGGGAACTCGCTCTGCGCGGTGAGAAAGTCGCGGATCCCGAGCGTCGCGTCGACGGTCTGTAGGACGACGAGGAACTCCTCACCGCTCAATCCTCCGCCCTGCCAGGCGCGATCGAGGAACGGAGCCAGGTCGCGCACGCCGCCGAGCGAGAACCGGCCCGAGACGCCGAGAAGCGACGTGGCCTCCGCGACCTCGGCAAACGCCGCATCGATGGCCGTCCGGTCCGTGACCGGAACGAGCGCGTCGACGGCCTCCTCGCCGAGCGGCGACGAGGCGTGAGCGCGGATGAGGCTCTTCAGGCGATCGAATTCGAGATCGCGCAGCGCTTTCTCGTTCGCCACCTGAGTTGTCATTGCGTCTGCTCCTCCTGGCCGCAATCGCCGGCGTCGGCCGCAGACTCCGCCGGCCACTGCGCCATCCGGGTTGTAGCGTATCGCTGCGCCCGCATCAATGCGCTTCCTCGCTCCTTGTGCGGGCCCCATGATTTCCTCATCATAGGGCGCGCGGGCGGCGGCAGGCTGCCGCGGGGGAAAAGGCGGGGTCGGTGGGCTCACGACGACACGTGCGAGCATACGGCGCTCTCGTGAGTGCCATGGTGATCTGGGGTCTCTCCTTCCTCGCCACGAAGGAGCTCCTGCCGACGGTGCCCGTCTTGGCGCTCCTCTTTGCCCGCTTCGCCATTGCCGCCGTACTGCTTGCCGTCTTCGGCTTCGCGCTCGGCAGGCGCAGGCCCGCGCTCGGCGGGCGCGGGGGCGCGTTGCGCGTGTCGCGCCAGGATCTCGGAATGCTCGCCTTCCTATCAATCCTCAGTCCTGTCGGTTACTACCTGTTCGAGACCTACGGCGTCGCGTGGACGCAGGCCAGCCACGTCTCGGTGCTCATCGCGACGATTCCGATCGGCGTCTACCTCATCGCTTTCGCGCGTCGAATGGAGCGCGTCACCTGGCGCCGCACGCTCGGCATCTTGCTCGCGTTCGCCGGGGTCGCCTTCCTCATCGACTCGTCGCACGGCGAGGCCGGAGCCAGCCTGGTCGGCGACGTCTTCGTCCTGGGCGCCGTCCTGTGCGCCGCGGTCCAGACCGTCCTGCTCAAGAGCGCCCTGCGCCGTGTCACCCCGCTGCAGTTGACGTTCTACCAGGCGCTCCTATCGCTCGTCGTCTTCGGTCCGCTCGCCGCGCTCGACGGCTTCTCCTGGATCGGACGGCTGTCGCCGTCGGGCTGGGGGTACATGCTCTTCCTCGCCATCTTCTGCTCCGGAGTGGCCTTCCTCGCCATGAACTACGCTCTCGTTCACCTCTCCGCCACCAGCGTCGCAGTGTCGGTCAATCTCGTCCCCGTGGTCACTCTGCTCGCCGAGGCTCTCTTGTTCAGCGTGGCGCTCACCCCGGCCAAGCTCGGGGGAACTCTGCTCGTCTTGGTGGGCGTGTTCGTCACCCAGATGGAGCCCTCGCCGGCCGTCGCTCCGATCGGAGGCGGCGGGTGAGCCTCCCGTCGTTCCTGCGTCCCTTCGTCGTCCGCCGCGAGCCGGCGAAGCGCGTCTCTGAACTCGCGGTCCCCGTAATCCTCGGATCCGTGTCCTACACGCTGTTGAGCGCGGTCGACACCATCATGCTCGGACGCCTCGGCGAAGCTCCGCTTGGAGCCTCGGGGATCGCCGGTGTGTTCTTCTTCGCCATCGTATTCGCCATCGGGTCCGTGTCAGTCGGCGTCCAGGTGCTGACCGCGCGGCGATTCGGCGAGGGAGAACTGACGCACTGTGGCGACGTGTTGCGTGCCGGCCTCATCCTCTCGGTC
>CAIOLV010000012.1 GCA_903859225.1 uncultured bacterium | reverse complement strand
GTTCGAACAGGGCGCCGGGTTTCTCAGGATCCGCGACGGCGACGATCCGCTCGATCAGAGCGCCGTCCATCCGGAGAGTTACGGCATCGTGCGTCGCATGGCCGCCGACCTCGGATGCACGGTCGTCGACCTGATCCGCGACGCCGGCTTGCGGAGCAAGATCGATCTCGATCGCTACGTTACTGACGCCGTCGGACTTCCGACACTGAACGACATCCTGGCTGAGTTAGCCAAGCCGGGCCGCGACCCGCGCGAGCGGTTCGAGACGTTCGCGTTCTCCGACGACGTCCACGAGATCGCCGACCTCGTGCCGGGGATGAAGCTGCCGGGCATCGTGACCAACGTCGTCGACTTTGGCGCGTTCGTCGACATCGGCGTCCATCAGGACGGCCTCATCCATGTGAGCCAGCTTGCCGACCGCTTCGTCGAACACCCGTCCGCCGTAGTCAAGGTTGGGCAGCGCGTGCTCGTCACGGTGCTCGAGGTCGACGTCGAGCGTCGCAGGATTTCTCTTTCGCTGCGAACGCCGCGCGCCTCGGGCCCAGGAACCTCAGACTCAAGAGCCGTGAGCTCGCAGGCCGCCGAGTCGGGGACGAGGTCCAAGAAGGCGCAGGGGCGCTGAAGCGAAGGGAGGCGGCGTGTCGCGGAAGCGCATCCCCATGGAGGTCGCTCTTCAAGTCCAAGCCGTGCCTCGCACGCTCCTCGGGCGCGCCGTTCGGTCGGAGGACAAAGAAGGCCTCGCCATCCTGCTCTACGCCGCCTACCGTGGCACGATCGACGATGAAGGAGACTCGTTCGCCGACGCGCTCGAGGAGATCGAGAAGACGTTCCGCGGCGACTACGGCCGTCTTCTCGCGGACTGCTCGCTCGTCGTCGCAGATGGGGAATTCCTCGCGTCGGCCTGTCTCGTTACCTTCTTCGAGCCGCACGACGCCCCGCTCGTCGTCTTTCTCATGACCCGCCCCGAAGCGAAGCGCCGCGGCTTGGCACATTCTCTCCTTCAGCAATCCATGAGCGCCCTCCTCGATGCGGGCTACTCCCGCCTCACGCTGGTCGTCACCGAGGGCAACGTCGAGGCGCAGCGCCTTTATGACTCAATGGGCTTCGCGCCGCTCGGCGACCACCGCTCGGAGTGACGATTCGCTAGAATCAGACTCACCCAGAGGAGAAGTGCAATGTCCTACGCGATCAACGACAACGTGCGCATCCACTACGAGGTCGAAGGAAAGGGTCCAGCGCTCGTACTTCATCACTGGACGTTCTCCTCGCTCGACGTGTGGTACGAGCTTGGCTACGTCGACGCCCTAGCGTCCGAGCGTCGGCTGATCCTCGTCGACTCCCGCGGGCATGGAAAGAGCGACGCGCCGCACGGCGAGGGTGCATATCGGCCCGAGTCCCGCGTGGCCGACGTCGTCACGGTGCTCGACGCTCTCGAGATTCCCGTGGCTGCCTTCTTTGGGTACTCCATGGGCGGCTGGATCGGTTTCGCCTGCGCCAAGTGGGCACCGGAGCGCTTCAGCGCTTTCGTTCTGGGCGGGCAGCATCCGTACGCCCAGACGATGAGTGGAGCGCGCGAGTGGCTGCGCGTGGGAGAGGAACGAGGCGCGCAGGCGTTCATCGACCTCTGGGAGCGTGAGGTCGGCCCCGTGCGCCCGGCCGCGCGCGAGCGGATGAGGGCGTACGACTTCACCGCCATGCTGGCGGCCGCTCAGGACCGCGAGAGCCTCGAGACGGTCCTGCCCGAGATCCGCGTCCCGTGTCTCCTCTTCGCCGGCGCGGACGATGAGGTGCGCGGGCTCGCCGAACGGGCTGCAGCGCAGATCCAGAACGCGAAACTCGTCTCGCTTCCTGATCTCAGCCACGCGGAAGTGATGGCGCGATCTGATCTCGTCGCGCCGATGGTCCGCGATTCCTCCGTCACGCCGTCGTCTAGTTCGACCAGCCAGGGGGACGAGTCGTCCCCACGGCTGGTCCGCAGCGCAAGCTAGGCGCGGTATAATGCGTCCTCGCGCCTCGTCCGATCCCGGAGAGGCCGCGGATCCCGGTTTCGCGGAGGATGTCATGCAGAAAGATGCGTCAACCATGGAGAAAGTCGTCGCGCTGTGCAAGCGGCGCGGGTTCATCTTTCAGTCGAGCGAGATCTACGGCGGGATCGGCGGTTTCTGGGACTACGGCCCTCTCGGCGTCGAGTTCAAGCGCAACGTGAAAGAGGCGTGGTGGCGCGACATGGTGTCGGGGCACGACGACACGCAGGCGCCGGCTGGCGCGCCGTCGCCGTACGAAATGGTGGGGATTGACTCCACCATCGTCATGCATCCGCAGGCGTGGAAGGTGAGCGGCCACTTCGACCTCTTCTACGATCTCTTCGTCGACTGCCGCACCTGCAAGGCACGCTTCCGCGCCGACCAAGTGAAGGACAGCCAGTGCCCGCGCAAGCCGAGCAAACGGCCGGGCGAGCATAGCGAGTGCGCACTGACGGATCCGCGCGAGTTCAACCTGATGTTCAAGACCTACGTCGGTGCGCTCATCGACCCGACGGCCGAGGCCTAC
>CAIOLV010000011.1 GCA_903859225.1 uncultured bacterium | reverse complement strand
TGCTGCGTCTGGCGAGTTGCTCGGTCACGCGCGCGCCGACTGGGACTGGGACCCGCACTGCCCTTCGGCGTGCGCCGTCGTTGCTCCGGCCCATCAGCGACGCGGAGTCGGCTCTGCCGCCCTTGCGATCGCCCTCGCTTTTCTCTTCCAGGAGACGCCGGCCCACGTCGTGAGCTGCTGGACAGCGTCGTGGAACGAGCCGGCGCTGTCGTTCATGCGTCGTAGCGGGTTCCACGAGGCCGGACGAAGGCCGCGCGGTGGCGTGCACGCCGGGGTCTTCTACAGCGATGTCGCCTTCG
The DNA here is from genome assembly GCA_903859225.1 of uncultured bacterium. Classification (GTDB taxonomy): domain Bacteria; phylum Bipolaricaulota; class Bipolaricaulia; order UBA7950; family UBA9294; genus CAIOGO01. The sequence goes on along the minus strand of CAIOLV010000011.1, from coordinate 6,575 downwards.
ACCTACTGAGACCCGAGTGGTTCACGTTGAAGGAGGGCCGACATGTCGCTTGAAGGCGAACTCGTCGTCCTCCGCGAGGAGCGCCGCGAGGACCAGAAACTCTTCGCGGCACTGCGGAACGACGCCGACACCCAGGCGTGGCCCAAGGCGCTGCCTCCCGACTACACCGAGGAGATGCATGTGAAGCGACTCGAGGCGCGCGAGTTCTCGTTCGAGCGCGACAGCGCTCGATTGGCAATCGTCGAGAAGGCGTCCGGTCGACTGGCCGGCTTCGTCTCCTACACGGGCGAGCAGCACCGGCTTTCCGCCAGCATCGGGATCATCGTCAGCAAGGAATTCTGGGGAACCGGCGTGGCGTTCGACGCCCAGGAGACTCTCCTTGGGTTCCTATTCGACGAACTCGGCCTGCGTGAGGCCCACCTGTGGACTCACTCCGGCATTCCCAAGGCGATCGGACTCGCCCAACGCTCCGGTTTTGCCGTGTGCATCCGCTTGCGCGAGTCGGTGTTCAAGAACGGCCGCTTGCTCGACGCGGTCATCATGAGTCTCCTACGAGAGGACTACTACGCTCGGCACCCCGAGAAGGCGGACCGGCTCCCGCCGATCGCCTGAGCCCCGACACGATCCGAGGACGAGGAGAGGGATCCCGATGGATGCAGCCATGATGAGGCGACTCGAAGAAAGGTTGGTCCGCTACGCGAGGGTCGATACGCAGAGCGACGACTCCTCCGCCACGGTGCCGACGACCGCGCGCCAGCTTGATCTGCAGCGCGTCCTCCAAGCGGAACTCGTGGAGTTGGGGGCAAGCGACGTGCGGCTCAACGATGCAGGGTTTGTGCTCGCCACGATTCCCGGCAATGTGCGGAAGCCGGTGCCGACGGTGGCTCTTCTCGCGCACGTCGACACTGCCAGTGACTATGCCGCCAGCAACGTCCAACCCATCGTCCACCGCGCGTACGACGGCGGCTGCCTCGTTCTGCCGGGCAATCCGGACATCGTCATCGATCCCGCGACCGACCGTACCCTCGCCTCGCGGCGCGGCGACACGCTCATCACCGCCGACGGAAAGACGCTCCTCGGCGCGGATGACAAAGCGGGCGTGGCCGTCATTGTCAGCGTCGCCGAGCTCCTGCTCTCAGATCCGTCGATCCCGCACGGCGACGTCCGCATCTGCTTCACGCCCGACGAAGAGACGGGAAGCGGCATCGGCCACCTTGCCCTCGAGGAGCTCGCCGCCGACGTCGCCTACACGCTCGACGGCGAGGCAGAGGGCGAGGTGACCTACGAGAGCTTCTCCGCAGACCAGGCCGTCATCCGCATCCAGGGCGTCGCCATCCACCCCGGCAAGGCGAAAGGGCGGATGGTAAACGCGCTCACGCTCGCCGCGAAGCTTCTCGTGTTCCTGCCCCAGCATGCGCGCACGCCGGAGACGACCGACGGGAGGGATGGGTTCATCCATCTCGTCCACATGCAGGGAACCGCCGCCGATGTCGAATTGACGTTCATCCTTCGCGACTTCGAACTCGCGGGGCTCGAAGCCCATGGACACGCGCTGCAGGCCGCCACCGATGCGGTCGCGGAGCTCGAACCGCGGGCCAAGGTGACCTGCACGATCACGCGCCAGTATCGCAACATGCGCTACTGGCTCGAGAAGGACATGCGCCCGGCCGAGCTCGCGCTCGAAGCGGTGCGTCGGGCCGGAGTCACCCCGACCGAAGTGCCCGTCCGCGGCGGGACCGACGGCTCGCAGTTGACGGAGCGTGGGCTCCCCACCCCAAACCTCTTCGCCGGGTATCACAATGCTCACGGACCTCAGGAGTGGGCGAGCGTCGAGGAAATGGCCAAGGCGGTCGAGACCTGCGTTCACCTCCTGCGCCTCTGGTCGGAAGAAAGGGTGGCGGCGCCCAAGAGCAAGAACCGCTGAGCGGCGGCCCGCCGCAGACTACGGAAGCGGCGGCCTGCCGCCGACTACGGAAGCGGCAGGGGCGTAGTACGGGCTCGCGTTGACGACATCCTCGATCTCGGCGCGGAATGCGTCGCGGTCGGAGTACGGGTAGAAGCGTTCGAGCGCCGCCCACGCTGAGTCGGGATCTCCGGAGTAGAGGTAGTCGAGGACCAGCGGGAGAATCTCGCACTTTCCCGTGCCGTCCCACCCGCCATCGACGCCGCCGGCGAGAGCGACCTCAGCTCGCGCGGTATCGCGCGCGATCTCGTCACAATACAGCGCCGGGTACTCGGAGCTCACTGGGCCGTAGCGCTGTTCTGCGGCGCAGTACCCGAGAACCACGAGCACTGCCGGACTCGCAGCGAAGCAGCAGTAGGCGTAGGCGAACGAATCGTCGGCCGAGACGAACTCGTAGATGCCGTCCCCGTTGAGATCGACGAACTCGCCCGGCGCGTTGCCCCCGGGAGACGGAGGAAGACCGATCGGGACGAGGGTCTCCCCCAGGTCGTAGACTTCCGTCGAGAAACAGCAGTGGGCGCCTCCGCTGTAGCTCTCGATGATCACGTTCGGATGCCCGTTGCGCTCGATGTCGACCCCCGACAGCGGGCCGAGCCCTGTGGCCCAGTCCTCGCAGACGAGGCGCGCGTCGCCGCGATCGATCGTCACGACGCGGTAGAACCCGGGCGCTGCCTCATCGAGGCTCTTCCAGACGCAGACCGTGTAGTCCCCGTACGTCTCGAGGCGCTCTGCCTCGTACGGAGGCCACGACGCGCACGCGAGCGGAGTGCCGAGAGTGGGCATCTCAGACCCACTGACGGCCACAACAAGCATTGCGGCGGCCGCAAGCGCCAGCCTCACTCTGCATCTGCTCGTTCGATAGGGTGTTTGCATAGCGTCCCCTCTTCCCGTACGTCCAGAATCGTAGCCGCCGTCGGGAAGGAGCCATCCGCGCTCGTCCCGCTCACTTCGGAAGGATGGGCTGGGTCCCGGTGCGGACGCGAGTCCCACAAGTGCTGACGCCGATCGACCCGGCGCCCCCTGGCAAGTCGAATGGGCCAGGAACGTTGCAGCCCGAACCTCCGCAATCGGCCGGGATGGGGAGCCCCGATAAACCGCCGCCGGGTGGAGTCAGAGCGCCCGCGACCGCCTCCGCTTGGCTTCCGTTGCGGATCTTGCTAGGGTGTGCCGGCTCAGCAGAACTCCGGGGGATGCCGACGTGAGCATGGACGGGCGCACAGGGAAGAAGAACGAAGGAAGGAGTGGTGCCCAGCGACACATGAGCTTCGCGCGGCTTCCGCTGTGGCGAGTCTTCATCGTGTTGTTTGTCGCGCAGGTTTTGCTCGCGGTCGGATTCGTCGGCTACATCTCGGCCCACAACGCCCGCAAAGCCGTCAACGAGGTGGCTCGACAACTGCGGAATGAGGTGACGACCCGCATCGAGGGGCGGCTTCTCCTGTTCCTGGCAACGCCCCACACCCTGGACGAGATGAACGCCAACCTCATTGCGCGGGGCGTGCTTGACTCCAGCGATGCCGGCGCGCTGTCACAGCACTTCTGGCAGCAGGTGCAGGCCGCCCCTTCCGTCAGCAGCCTCTACTTCGCCAACACGAAGGGAGGGCTCACCGACGCCGGCCGTGAAGGGCCGCAGGGGGCCCTGTACATGATCCAAACAGACAACTTCGCCGCAGGGACGTTCCGCAAGTTCTCGGTCGACGGCGAGGGACATCCCGTGAAGGAGCTTCAGGCAGTGCCCAACTTCGACGCGAGGACTCGAGGGTGGTACTCGAGCGCCGTGGCCGCAGGAGGGCCCGCGTGGAGCAGCGTCTACCTCCTCTTCTCCGGCCAGGACATGGCGATCTCGGCGAGTCGCCCCGTCTTGAACGAGCATGGCGAGCTGGTCGGCGTCGTTGCGGCTGATCTTTTCCTGTCGCAGGTCAGCGACTTCCTACGGACGCTCAGGATCGGCACGGACGGTCAAAGCTTCATCATGGAGCGCTCTGGGTTGCTGGTCGCTTCATCGGCGGACGCAAGCCCGATCTCCGTTGCGGAAGGAGGGGCCACTCCGCACCGTCTCGCCGCCATCGAGAGTTCCTCGTCCATGGTGCGCGCTGCGGCCGCTGCCATCGACAGGAACGGAAGCAATCTCCAGTCCGAGTTCACGCTGGACGGAGAGCGTCACTTCCTGCAGGTGTCGGCGATCCAGGACGGCTACGGCATCGACTGGCTCGTCGCCGTCGTGATCCCCGAGCGCGACTTCATGGCCGGAGTTGACGCCACCACGCGAACGACTCTTGTACTCATCCTGGCCGCCTCATTGATCGCCATGGCCTTCGGCATCGTCGCGTCTCGATGGGTGACGAATCCGCTGCACCGGCTCGGTCTCTCGGCTCAAGCGCTTGCCCGAGGCGAGTGGCGCGAGGTTGCAGAGTCGAGCCGCATTGCCGAGATCGCGGACCTCTCGCGCTCGTTCAACTCGATGACGCGGCAGCTCGAGCAAACGGTGAACAGCCTCGAGACGCAGATCTCCGAGCGGGTCCGGGCGGAGGAGGAGCTGCGCACCAGCGAGGCCCGCTACCGACTTCTCGCCGATAACTCGAGTGACGTGATCTGGACCATGGACCTGGATGGCCGATTCACGTACGTGAGTCCGTCCGTCGAGAAGCTGCGAGGCTTCACTCCCGAGGAGGTCATGCGCGAGCCGCTCACCGCGGTGCTGACGCCCAACTCGACCCCCGCTGCTGAGGCGCTCATCGCCGAGCTGCGCGACCGCGTCGCTCGCGGGTTGCCTCTCGTCCCGACGGAGCACCTCGAGCTTGAGCAACCCTGCAGGGACGGGACGACCGTCTGGACGGAGACCATAGCCAGTCCTCTGTTCGATGCGCAAGGCGGGTTCTTCGCGATTCTTGGCGTTTCCCGCAACATCACGACCCGCAAGCAGGCCGAACAGGCGAGAATCGCCCTGGAAGCCCAGCTTCGCCAGAGCCAGAAACTCGAGTCCATCGGAACCCTGGCGAGCGGTATTGCTCACGAGATCAACAACCCCCTCACCGGAATCATCAACTACGCTGAACTCATCGAACGTCGAATCGACGATCCTCAGCTGCAGGAGTTCGCGCGCGGCATCATGAGCGAAGGAAATCGCGTCGCGGAGATCGTACGGGGCCTTCTCTCGTTCGCACGGCAAGAGACTTCGGAGCGACGGAGGGCGCAGGTGCCGGACATCCTCCGCGCGACGCTCGCGCTCATCGGTTCCGTTCTGCGGCATGACCAAGTCCGCGTCGAGGAGGACATCGCCGAAGGCCTCCCCGCTGTGCGGTGCAACCCGCAACAGATCCAGCAGATTCTCATCAACCTCCTGACGAATGCCCGCGATGCGCTCAATCGGAAGTACCCCGGATCACATGACGACAAGCTCGTCCAGATCGCCATGCGCGTCGTTCAGCAAGAGGGAAAGCGTTGGGTGCGGACGACGATCGAGGACCACGGGACAGGGGTACCCGCCGACCTCATCGCGCGCATCTTCGACCCATTCTTCACCACCAAACCGCGCGACATGGGGACCGGGCTCGGCCTGTCGATCAGCTATGGCATCGCGAAAGAGCACGGCGGGCGACTCCTCGCCGAGAGCGAGGAAGGGGAGTACATGCGGTTCACCCTCGATCTCCCGGCAGAATCTGAAGAACCGCAGGACCAGGGCGCCGGCTGACCGTCGCCTGACGGCCCGAGGAGAGGTCATGCCATCAGCGCCGGTGATGGTCGAGAAGATGATGAGCGCCATCCGACTTGATGCGCTGCTTGCGCAGGCGTTCCCGCTTTTCGGCCCGTTGCACCAGCGAGAGTGGGCCGCAGGCTGGCTTGACCGACTGCCCCGCGTATCAGTAGTCTCCCTTTGTCGACTTGGGGAACCGTAGAGTCCGGGATGGCCCGTTCTCTCGCTTGTAGTCCAGAGGAGGTGCCGGGATGCGTCTTGTTGCGGTCGTCGTCTTGGGTCTCCTTCTTGTTGGGACGCCGGCCCTCGCAGAGCAATCAGCGTTGTCGTTCGCGGCCGAGTTCGGCGCAGGAGCGCTCACTGCCACGGTATCCTTCGAGTGGGTATTGTCTCTCACCTTTCAGGTCTACCCGCAGGCTAGGCACCCCCAGTCCATTGAGGCAGGTGCATTGGGAGGGGTCTCGAATGTCCTCCTTGGACTTGCCGTGACGCCTCTCGCCGCTGGGGCGACCGTCACATGTGTGGGCTGGCTATTCGGAGTCACAGGCAAGTACGCTGGTCTCGCGTCCGTACTCGCTGCCTCGGTCAGCGAGCTCTTCGCTCTTCGAGCCTGGGACCTGGATCTCCCAGAGTGGCTCACCATCCTCGCTGTGCCGGCTATCACGTCTCTGGGCGCTACGATTGGCTTCACCCTTCAAGCGAACGCCCAAGCTGGTGGTCGGGGGTCGCTGATACCCTAGGTCGTAGCGCGGCTGCCAGTCCTATCTCAGATACCCAGCTACCGTCCCCGGAACACCACGTCGTTGGTCAGCGCTCAGATACGCTCTGCCATAGTACCCGCGTTGTCCACGATTCCAAAGATGCGCAGATCGCAACTTGAGGAACATTGGAACGCAAGCAGGGCCCGCGGATCGCCACACC
>CAIOLV010000010.1 GCA_903859225.1 uncultured bacterium | reverse complement strand
CGAGCTGGTCTCGCTCACCGAACCCGTTCGTGTGACATTCAATATGCCAATTGATGTACGTTCCGCGCAGAGCCGCCTCTCGGTGCGCGAGGTCACCCTGTTCGGCCTCTGGAGCACTCCCGTGGAGGGAAGCCTCGCTGCTGAAGGAGACGATCTCGTCTTCAGACCCGCGGCGCCGCTCGCCTTCGACCGGCAGTACGTGGTGACCCTGGAACCAGGAGTCACTGCGCAGGCCGGCGGGCTCGGCACGAGCGATTTCGTTCGCTTCCGGTTCCACACGGTGCCCGTCCTGCGAATCCTCGGCACGTCGCCCAGCGACGGCGAAGCCAACATGAGCCCCTACGGGCCCTTCGTCATCGAGTTCACCGCCCCCGTGAACGAAGACACCGTCCTGAAGCACATTACGATCGATCCCGCGCCGAAGCCAGAGGACATTTCCGGGTACTTCAGCTCTTGGGATCTGCGCTACGTCGTCTACTTCGCCCCGCAGCCGAGCCGGACATACACGGTGACCATCAGCCCGGGGATCGAGGACCCCTACGGAAACAAGACGGAACAGGCACTGACCGTTCGCTTCTCCACGGCACCGCTCGACCCCGCGGCGTGGCTGCAGGTTCCCGGAAATGTCGGGACCTACAGCTCCTACGAACCCGCGCACATCGTCGTCGCTCACCAAAACACCAGCCGCCTGACGCTCACGCTGGCCAAGATCGACGTCGCCCAGTACTTCGAGGCAGTTCAGAGTTGGTACGACTACACTCCGCCAGCGAGGAGCCGCGTCCGCACGTGGTCGGTCGACGTGACATCGCCGCTGAATGAGTTCGCGTACACGCCCGTCGATCTTCTCGATGGCGGCGGCCCTCTCGATCCTGGGATCTACGTCATCGACCTCCAGGCCAACGGCGTCGAGTGGAACCGCTGGCAAGGTCGGCACCTCCTCATCTCGACGCCGACGCACCTCGTGATGAAGACGTCGGAGACCGAGACGCTCGTCTGGGCCACCGATCTCGAGACGGGAGCCCCTGTCTCCGGCCTCATCCTGTCGGGGATGGACGCCGACGGGACGAAGATCGATGTCGACGTCAGCGACAGCCACGGCGTGGCGCGCTTTCCAGGTTCCGCGGCGTTGGACTGGCGCGGGCTGACGATCATGGCACAGAGTCCCTTCTCACTCGCCAGTTCGGACTGGAATAGCGGCATCACACCGTGGGAATTCGGCTTCACGAGTGAGACTCCGCCCTCGGGGCGAGCGTACCTCGATTCGGACCGCCCGATCTATCGCGCCGGCCAAATGGTCTTCTTCCGCGCCGTCTTGCGCGACGAGGCGGACGCTCACTACGACCTTCCCGCGGCCCGCGAGGCCCACGTGCGGATCATGGATCCGAACTGGAGTCTCGTCTACGAGCAGACGCTGGCGCTCGATGCGTTCGGCGCTGTGGCCGGTGAGCTCGCGCTCGCCGCGGACGCCGCGCTCGGCGACTACACCCTCAGCGTGGAGTACAGCGACCGATCCGAGAGCACCTCGTTCCAGGTCGCCGCGTACCGAGCACCCGAGTTCGACGTCGTCGTCACCCCCGAGCACGACGAGATCGTCAAGGCGGATCCGACGCGCGCCGTCGCGCAGGTCTCGTACTTCTTCGGAGCCCCGGTCGCCGACGCCGCCGTGGAATGGAACGTCTTGTCGGAGCCGTACACCTTCACGCCGAGCGCGTTCGGCCAGTATTCGTTCTCCGACATCGACGACCCGTGGATCTGTTTCGATTGCTGGTGGCAGACGCCGGCGGCGCCGACGCCCGTTCTGCAGGGTGACGGCAAGACAGACGCATCCGGTGCGTTGGTGATCGATCTGCCGGCCGACGTCGCGTCGCGAGACCCGCAGGCCGCGGACGGCATCGCGAAGGGCAGCCGACTCCTCACCGTGGAGGCGACTGCCCACGGTCCGGACGGCACGGCGATCTCCGGACGCACAACGATCATCGCTCACCCGGCGTCGTTCTACGCCGGGCTCGCCGCCGACCAATCCATCGGCCAAGCCGGCCGCGCGATGTCCCTCCGCGCCGTGACCGTCGACTGGACGGGCGAGCGCATCGGCTCGCGCGACGTGCGCTACACGGTGTTCCGCCGCGAGTGGAAGAACACGTGGGAGCCCGACGCGAGCGGCGGCGGATCGTGGAAGTGGACGACCGATGACACCGAAGTGGCTCGCGGGACGCTCACGACCGACGAACGAGGCGACGGGGCTTTCTCGTTCACTCCGCCGACCGGCGGCTCCTACAAGGTGGTCGTGGAAGGACTGGACGAACTGGAGCGCACCGCGCGCTCGAGCCTGTTCGTCTGGGTGAGTGGTCCGGACACCGTGTCGTGGCGCCAGACCAACGACGACCGCGTGACCCTCATCAGTGACAAGACAAGCTACAAGGTCGGAGAGACAGCACAGATTCTCATCCCGAGCCCGTATCCCGGCGAGCAGTGGGCGCTCGTCACCATCGAACGCGGCAGCGTGCTGTCGGAGCGCGTCGTGTTGCTTCCGTCGAACAGCACCGTGCTCCCCGTGGAGATTACCGGGGACGACGTGCCGAACATCTACGTGAGCGTGGTCCTTGTTCAGGGCCGCGCGGCCGCGACAGCGGCAGGTGGGCTGCCGACGGCGAGCATGAAGGTGGGCTACGCCGCGCTGTCTGTCGACCCGGCGCCGCAGCTGTTGAGCGTGGCCCTCGCGGGGCCGGAGGGGAGTCTTCTCCCCGGCCAGACCGCGAGCTACACCCTCACCGTGACCGACTCGGATGGCGCTCCCGTCCAGGGGCAGTTCTCACTCGACGTGGTAGACAAGGCGATCCTCACCCTTCGTCCACGCGAGGCCGACCGCATCGCGACGACGTTCTACGGTCCGCGAGGCCTCGGCGTCATGACGTCGAGCTCACTCACGCTGTCCCTGTCCCGCCTTGTCCTCGAACAGCTGCAGCAGAACGTCGGCGGATCCGATACCGCCAAGGCTGGAGCCGAAGGCCCGGGACTCATGGCCGGAGCGCCGGCACCGATGATGGCGATGTCAGAACGCAGCGCATCTGCAGACCAGGGTTCAGCGGCTGCGCAGCTCCCGGCGGGGGTGGCGTTGCGCGAGAACTTCGTCGACGCGGCGTACTGGAATGCCGCGGTGACAACGGACGCGGACGGTCGCACCGCGCTGGACGTCAAGCTTCCGGACAACCTGACGACGTGGGTCGTCCGCGCCGTTGGGGTCACGACCGACACGAAGGTCGGCGAGGCGACGATCGAGACGCTGGTCACGAAGCCGCTTCTCATCCGCCCTGTGACGCCGCGCTTCTTCGTCGTCGGCGACCGCGTGCGCCTCGCTGCCTCGGTAACCAACCAGACGTCGGGCGACCTCGACGTCGAGATGACGCTCGCCTCCACCGGCCTCTCGCTCGAGGGTCCGGCGGTCCAGATGCTGGCGGTGCCGGCGGGTTCGGAACGCCAGGCCACGTGGTGGGTGACGGTGGGGAACATCGAATCCGTCGACCTTGCCTTCAGCGCAGTGGCGGGTGGCCTGTCGGACGCGGCGCGGCCGCGCCTCACGACCGGGCCCGAGGGGACAATCCCCGTCTATCGCTACAACGCCCCCGAGACCATTGGGACCGCCGGCGACCTTCGCCAGGCGGGAGGTCGTACGGAGACAATCGCGCTTCCGGCGAACTACGACGCCGAGGCGAGCCGCCTCGATGTGCGGCTTGACGTCTCGCTCGCAGCCGCGATGCGCGAGGGTCTCGGATATCTCGAACACTTCGAGTACGAATGCACCGAGCAGGCGGTCAGCCGATTCTTGCCGAACGTCCTGACGTATCGCGCTCTGCGTCTCCTCGGCATCGAGGACGCCGATCTCGCGGCGCGACTCCATGACCTTGTGCTGGAGGGACTGGAAAAGCTGTACGTGCGTCAGAACAGCGACGGCGGTTGGGGATGGTGGGACGGCGAATCATCGAGTCCCTACCTCACCGCCTACGCCATGTACGCGCTCTTGCGGCTGCAGGAGTCGGACACGCTGGTTCGATCCGACGTCGTCGACCGCGCCGGGCGGTACCTTGAGACAACGCTCGTCTCGGAGCAGGACCTCGGGACGTATCGAGAGGCGAACCGCCAAGCGTGGGTCCTCTACGTTCTCTCCCTCGCCGGGCGGAGCGATCCGGCCGCCAGCTACACATCGCAGCTCTTCGCCCATCGCGCGAAGCTGAGCCACTACGGCAAGGCGTACCTGGCGATGGCGCTGGACCGTCTTGGCGCGCCGAGAACAGAGATTGACACGCTCCTCTCGGACCTGGTGAACGCATCGATCCAGAGCGCGACGGGAATGCACTGGGAGGAGGCGGACTACGACTGGTGGGCGATGAACACCGACACCCGCTCGACGGGCATCATCCTCGATGCCTTCGTGGAGCTGGATCCAAAGAACGCCCTCCTTCCGAACGTCGTCCGATGGCTCATGGTGGCACGCAAGGGCGGAATCTGGGAGACGACGCAGGAGACCGCCTGGTCGCTCGTCGCACTGACGGATTGGATGGTCGCAACGGGTGAACTGGACGCGAACTACACGTACGGCCTCCTCTGGGACGGAGCGGAGAAGCTCGCGGCCACGGCAACGAGGGAGACCGTGCAGGACTCGGCGACGGTCAGCCTCTCGGGCGACGAGCTCGCGACGGCCGGCCGCCACGCGCTCACGGTGTTCCGTGAAGACGGACCGGGGGTCCTCTACTACACCGCGCAGTTGAGCCTCCAGCTTCCGGCAGACGAGGTCGGGGCGCTCAATCGCGGCATCGTCGTGAGCCGGCAGTACGTGCCAAGCAACTGCGCCCTCGATGCATCCTGCCCGGATGTGTCCCAGGCGGTGGTCGGAGAGACCTACGAGGTGCGACTGACCATCGTCGCCCCGAACGACCTCTACTACGTCGCCCTCGAGGATCCCCTCCCCGCAGGCTGCGAGGCCGTCGACACGTCGCTTGCAACGACGAGCGTCCTCGAAACGGGGCCGAGCGTCGCGCGCGAGTCGTCGAGCGGGACCTCGGTCCGATTCCCGTGGTGGTGGTGGCGCTGGTACTCGCGCAGCGAGTTGCGCGACGAGAAGGTCGTGTTGTTCGCGGAGTACCTACCCGCAGGCACCTACAGCTATCGCTACACGGTCCGCGCCGTCCAACCGGGCGAGTTCAAGGTGCTGCCCGCGGTCGCGCGCGAGTTCTACTTCCCGGAAGTGTTCGGGAGATCCGACGGGCGGGCGTTCACGGTCGTTCCGGCCGGCGAGTAGGGGACGGGCTCGGACCCGAGAGAAGGGAAGCCGCACGCGGTGCGCAACTGGCGGTTGGCTGTCGGCTGCGCGCCGTCAGCGGCGTCGTGGCCTAGTGCCCTCGCAACAGCTGGAGGGCGTGCAGGTTGTTGGGGCAACTGAACACGACGAGGCCGGTGTCTCCGTCTTCGGGCACGGTGGCGTAGAGCTCGGTGATCGTGAGGTCTCGACGTGCGAGCGCCTCCGTGATGCGGCAGAGGAACCCGGGATGATGCGGAAGCTCCATGGCGATGACGTCCCGCTCCCGCACGGTGTACCCCGCGTCGCGCAGAGCGTCCCGAGCGTAGGACTGCGAACTCGTGATGAGGCGGATCCTCACGGATTCCCCGTCGACGGCGGCCGACACGGCGGAAAGGTTGATTCCCATGTCGCCGAGCAGCCGACTGATGTCGGCCACGACGCCGACTCGATCGACGCCCTCGATCACGATCTCCTGCACCAGCCTTGCCTCGCGCACGCTGCCTCCGCTTCTTCTGACCGACGAAGGCTAGCCTGATTGCGCGATGCATCTCGTGCGCACGCCCCACGATCGCGGGACATTCGGCCGATTCGCAAGATCGCACGGTCGGCCGCGGTCCCTTGATGCAGAGACGAATGTCCCGACGCCAACCTGTGAAGGTCCGAGAGAACGGCGTTTCCCCCTTGTAGGCTCAAGGGATGGGGTTCCGAGAGAGGCCGCGGATCGTCGTGGCGACGCTGGTCGCCGTCGTCTTCGCCTGCGCCTGGGCAGCAGCCGGCGCCGTGCGCATCGACGTTCTCTCGTCGGCAAAGGACGCGGCGCCGGGGGAGGTCGTGACGCACGTCTTTGCGGTATCGCACGACGGCGCGGTCTCTGAGACGTTCGCGCTCACGGTCGACTCGCCCCTGGGGTGGACGATTCTCGGCGTCCCGCCGGAGATCACCGTCGCGCCCGGCGAAGAGGGAGTCGTCTTCGTGACCCTGACCGTGCCGCCGGACGCAGCCGCGGGGTCGTTCATCCTCACGCTCCGCGCGACCGCGCTCGCTGATTCGACGGACGAGGCGTCGGCCGGCATTGCGACGCGAGTCGCCGTCGTCAACCAGGTAGAGCTCACGCCACCTGATGCGCAGAGCCTGTCTCCGGGTGGGTCGGCCTCCTACTCCGTGATCGTGACGAATCGCGGCAACGCGCAGGACGTGATCGCGATCGCAGCGACGTCGTCGCGTGGGTATGCGGCCGATGTATCGGCCGCATCGCTCGAGCTCTCGCCGCGCGAGAGTCGGGAAGTCGTCGTCGTCCTGGATGTCCCGGCCGACGCGGGCCCGGGCCGCGATGTCCTCACCGTGCGCGCGACGTCCACGCTCTACGCCGGAGTCGACGACGAGACGGCGATCTTCACGACGATCCTTCCGCCCGGACCAGACGCGGTCGGCGGGTCGCTCTACGAGGTCTTGCCCACCAGGATTGGCGTCGAAATCGAGCGCAACGAGACAACCGGAGCATTCGGCAGCCAGGTCTCTCTGTCGATGTCAGGCGCCGTCTTCGACGGAACGTTCGCTGCATCCGCCACCGCTCTCCACCCGTTCGGGCCGGGACCGGTCGACGTGACGGCCTGCTTGCTCTCCTATCGGCTCAACCACGCGTCGTTCGGGATCGGCAATGTGTCGCAAACGCTGACGGACCTCCAAAGCGTTTCCTGCGATGGCGGCTCGACGTCCATCGATGCGCCCTTCATCGACGTCGCCCTCATTGCGGGGGGCAGCGGTGACGAGACGAGGTTCGGAGGACGACTCGCTCTGGGGCCAGAGGAGGCCCAGTTGGGGCTCGCATACTCCGAACGTCGCAGCGAGGCCTCGCGATCGGCGGCGTGGACAGGGCTCGCGTGCGCCGAACCGATTGATGGCTGGACCCTGCGCGCCGAGGGCGGACTGGGCACGGCCGATGGGAAGCTGGGCCGCGCCGGCTTCTTCGGAACCGCCATCGAGGGGGAGAGCTACTTCCTCAGCGCGAGCGCCTTCTCCGTCGATACTTACTTCCCAGGGCCGCGCAACGACTCGGCCGGCGTCGAGGCATCGCAGCGCCTTCGCCTGGCGGCGTTGTCCCTCGGGTTGTCGTTCGGACACACCTGGAGCAACGTCGTGCGCGACCCGCTCGCTCCCACGCTCGTCACGGACTCCTTGGGAGTCAACGTGTCTGCGACGCCGTGGGAGGAGGAGGGGCCGACTCTCCAGGGCACGATCACGTTCGTGCGCAACCACCAAGCCGACGGTATTCCCCGCGACGACGTCCACGCTCTCCTCGCGTACAGCGTCGCCGATGCGGAAGGTGCGTTCCCGTACGCCTTGAAAGGCCGCATCGCCGACCGCCTGGATCTTCTCCTCGCAACGCAGGAGCGAACGCTGACCCACACCCAAGAGGTCGGCCTCTCGATCGACCAACTCACGGTCCTTCTCCGACTGAACGAGGAGCAGGTCGTCGATCTCGTGCACGATCTTGTGCTCAGCTCGGCGGGGAGCGCGACGCTCGTGGTGCGCCCCGGCGGCACGCCCCACGAGGCGTCGATCGAGTTCCGCTCCGTTGGCGACCGACTCGACCTCACCCTATCGTCGGTGCTTCACGCTACGGAGGACTTGAGCTTCTCTCTCGGCGGCTTCGCCGAGTGGGAACGGGGCAATCCGTCGGCGGCCGCGTTCGGGTGGAGCATCAAAGTCGACACGACGTTCGGCGTCCCCCTGCCCTTCCTCGTCACGAAGGGGCGCATCGACGGCCGCGTCTTCGTCGACCGGAACGCGAACGGCGTCTTCGACGAAGGGGAACCTCTCGCCGCCAACGCGGTGGTGTTCGTAGAGGAGAGCGAAGTATCGACGAATGCGCAGGGAGAGTACCGGTTCCCGCCGCTCGCCCCGCGGCAGTACTCGCTCGAGGTGCGCGAGCTACCCCGCGACGCGGCCTTCCAAGGACCGATCGCCGTCGCACTGGCACCGGGAGAGCAGGTGACCGTCGACGTCCCGCTCGCTCCGATTCTCAGTGTCCGCGGCGCCGTGTTCGACGACGCCAATCAGGATGGAGTAAGACAGGCGGAGGAGACCGGGTTCTCCGGCATCCACGTGAACCTCTTGGGAGCCGACGGAGTGACCGTGACCACCGCGACGGACGCGCGAGGCGAGTTCGTCTTCGCGAGCGCACGCCCGGGAACGTACGTCGTGTCCCTGGACGCGCGCACGCTCCCGGAACGGTTCGCGTTCACGACAACGGAGTCGCAGACCGTGGACGCCACGTCGGCGAGCCCCGTCACGTTCGGCGGATTCATCCGCCCGCGGCAGGTCGTGGTCACGTTCCAGCCGCCGACGGCCGACGGCACCTATTCCCCCGTCGCACCGCAAGCCGGCGAGGCCGTGACCTTCGATGCTTCTGCGTCGTTCGACTTCGACGGAATGCTCGTCGCCTACGCTTGGGACTTCGATGATGACGGCCGCAGCGACTCGACCGCCGTCGTGGCGTCCCACATCTTCGCCACGCCGGGCCACTACCGCGTGAGTCTCTCGGTGACCGACGACGGCGGCAACATCGATACCCAGGTTCTCGAGATCGACGTCGCGGCTGCAGCGTCGGCAGGCTCGACGTCGCCGGAGGCGTCGGCAGAACCGGCATCGCCGGCGACTCCGACGACACCGACTACGCCTCCCAGCGCCGCCGTCACGCGCCCTCCCGTGGCAGACTTCGCCTACACCCCCGTGTCGCCGACGGCCGGGCGACCGGTCGCGTTCGACGCCGCGGCGTCGGTCGACTTCGACGGAGCCATCGTGCGCTTCGCCTGGGACTTCGACGCCGACGGTGAATCGGACGCCGAGGGGATGACGACCTCGTGGACTTTCGCTTCCGCAGGGTCCTATGACGTCGCGCTCACGGTGACGGACGCGGCGGGAATGAGCGACACCGTGGTCTACAACGTGGATGTCGCCGGCGTGCCGGGGATTTCCCCTGCCTCCCCGGACGCACTGTCGGCCCACTTCGTCTACGCCCCGGCCGTTCCGCGCGCCGAGGAGGTCGTGCGCTTCGATGGGACGGTGTCCGTAAGTACGACCGGTGGCATCCTCGAGTACGCGTGGGACTTCGACGGCAATGGGACGAGCGACGGCGACGGGCCCATCTCGGAGTGGATCTTCCCCGCTGCAGGGTCGTACCCGGTCACGCTGACCGTGCTCGCGCCCGGAGGTCAGTCCGACTCGCTCACCCTGTCGGTGCCCGTCCTCACGGCCGACGCCGCAGCGGCCGGCGGGCAACCGCCGATCGCCGCGATGCAATACGTTCCCGCAAACCCCGAGGCCGGCGACCCCGTCATGTTCAACGCCACAGCGTCGGTCGATCTCGACGGTCGCATTGCCGCCTACGCGTGGGACTTCGATGCGGACGGGCTCATCGACTCCACCGAGGCAATTGCCGTGCACTCCTTCCTACAGGCCGGCACGTTCGACGTCAGGCTCACGGTGTTCGACGATGCCGGGAACAGCGACACCGTCAGCGCTTCGATCGTCGTCCAGTAGCTGACTCGCCGGATCCGTCGGACTCGGCACCTTCACCCACCAGAGCCGGGCAGCCGGGGCACCGCGCCTCGTCGCCCGATGCGCGGTCACAGACACGACAGTCCGAGCCGCAGGGGGCCAGCGGACCGCTTGCCAACGCGGGCTGCCGCAACGAGGCCTCGGGATAGCTCGGCCGCTCAGTCCGATAGACGGCCGCGCGCAAGAGATCAAGCGAGACCTGCGGATGCGCGGCGACCATTTCGAGCCACCACCGCTTCGTCTCGGGCAGATACCAGACGCCGACGAGCATGGTCCCGAACGCCGCGATGAAGTGGACGTGAGGGCAGACCTTGTACTGCTCGGCGATCCGAGCCGCGAACTCCGCGCTCGGCGCTTCCCCGATGAGTAGGTAGGCGGCCATGGGCCTACACCAGCTCGACGAACGAGCGCTTCCCGACCTGGACGAGCACGGGCGGGGCGAACGGCACATCCATGTCGGGCGACTCGATGCGCTCTTCGTTCACGCGCACTCCGCCTTGCTGGATGACGCGTTTCGCCTCGCTGCGGCTCGCGACGAGGCCCGACGCTTGCAGGAGGTCAATGATCCAGATCGTCCCGCCTCCCTTCAGGAGCGACCGATCGAGCGTCACCCGCTCGACCTCGATAGGCCGCTCGTGCTGGATGTGAATCCGGTCGAACTCCTCTTCAGCAGCGACGGCCGCGTCCTGTCCGTGATATTTCGAGACGAGCGTTCGTGCGAGGCGGCGCTTTGCGTCGCGCGGCGAAGAGACGATCTCGCCCGAAACGTCGTCGAGCGCCACGTCGGTGAGGAACGTGTAGTACGGCTCGATGAGCGGGTCAGGGATCGACAGGATTTTCCCGTACATGACGCCGGCGGGCTCGCCGATGCCGACGTAGTTGCCTACGGTTTGGCTCATCGCGCGCTCGCCGTCGATGCCGACGAGGAGCGGCACCGTCATGACGATCTGCGGCTCCTGGCAGTACTCGCGCTGGATATCGCGGCCGACAAGGAGGTTGAACAACTGGTCGGCCCCGCCGAGTTCGACGTCGGCGTGGATGGCCACGGAATCGTAGGCTTGGGCAAGCGGATAGAGGAACTCGAGCACGCTGATCGGACGCCCCTCGGCGTAGCGCTTGGCGAAGTCGTCGCGCTCGAGCATCCGGGCCACGGTGTACTTCGCCGTGAGGTGGATGACGTCGGCGAACGTCATGGCGCCAAGCCACTCCGAGTTGAAACGCACCTCGGTCTTTTCGGGATCGAGGATCTTGAACGCCTGATCCTTGTATGTCGCCATGTTCCGTTCGATGTCCGCTTGCGACATCAGGGCGCGGGTCGAGGAGCGCCCGGAAGGGTCGCCGATCCGTCGCGTGAAGTCGCCGACGACGAGGACTCCCGTGTGTCCTAGATCCTGAAACTGACGCATCTTGCGCAGCGGCACCGAATGGCCGAACGTGAGATGCGGCGCGGAGGGGTCGATGCCGAGCTTGACCCGCAGAGGCCGCTTCTCCGTCTCCGCTCGCACAAGTCGCGCGACCAGCTCCTCCTGCGGAATCACCGTGTCCGTGCCGCGCAGGAGCCGCTCCACCGCCGATTCCTTCACCTTCGCCATGCCCGACCTCACGTCTTGACGACCGAGACAATCTTGTCGTCGTCTTCGAGTTGAATGAGCCGCACGCCGCGCGCGTAGCGGCGGTACACGTTGATCTCGCCCGCCAGGATGCGAATCACCTTCTGCTCAGTGGTGATGATGATCTCATCCTGATCGGAGACGATGAGGACCGTGACGAGCTGCCCCGAATCTGCATCGAGCTTGATGCCCTGAACGCCCTTTCCACCGCGCCCCTGCTGCGGGAACTCGTCGAGCGCAACGCGCTTCCCGTATCCCCTCTCCGTCACCATGAGCAGCTTCTTCTCCATCGTGATCTCGCGCCCGAGGCACGCCATCCCGATCACGTGGTCTCCCTCTTCGAGTCGGACGCCGATCACGCCGCGCGACGGCCGCTTCGTCAGCCGCACTTCTTCGGCGCGGAAGCGAATCGTCTGGCCCGCTCGCGTCGCCAGAATGAGGTCGCCGTCACCGACTGCGACGTCGACCAGCCGGTCATCGTCGTCGGCGTTGAGGGCGATGATTCCGCCGGCGTGGACATTCGAGTAGTCGGCCAACCGGTTCTTGTTCACGATCCCGTTCGCCGTGGCCATCAGGCAGAGGTCGTCCTCGACGAGCGAGAAGCTGCGGACAGGAAGGATGGAACGGACGAATTCGTCCTGTTCGAGTGGGATGAAGCTCCGCACATTCTTTCCCGACGCGTCGCGCCCGAGCGACGGAAGCCGGTGGCCTTGCGTTCGGTACACCTTCCGCCGGTCGCTGAACATGAGGAGTTCGTCGCGCGCGTTGACGAGCGTCGTCACTTCGACGTAATCATCATCCTTCGTGCGCTGCCCGATCACACCCTTGCCGCCACGCCCCTGGCTGCGGAACTCGTGCGCCCGCGGCGCGTTGATGTAGCCGCGGCGAGTCACGGTGACCATCAGGTCGTAGTCCGGGATCAGCCCGTCGGCGTCGAGGCCGCCTTCGTCGCTCTCGATGGTTGTCCGCCGCGCGTCGGGGAAGCGCTCGGCGATCTCGCGCAGCTCCCGCTTGATCGTCTCGTCGAGCACGACGTCGCTTCCGAGAATGTGCTCGTACGCGGCGATCGCCTGCTGCTTCTCGGCGTACTCCGCATCGACCTTCTCGCTCTCGAGCGACGTCAGTTGCGACAGCCGCATCTTGAGGATGGCGTCAACCTGCTCATCGGAGAACGCGAACTCGGCGGAGAGGGCGCGCGCCGCCGCCGCGCCGTCGCTCGACGCGCGGATGACGGCGATCACGCGATCGATGTCGCGCAGCGCAATGCGAAAGCCTTCCAGAATGTGGGCCCGCTTCTTCGCGACGTCGAGCCGGTGCTCGGTTCGTCGGCGCACGACCTCGCGACGAAAGTCAATGAACGAGTTGAGGATCTCCTTCAGCGACAGCGTGCGCGGGTTCCCGTCGATGATCACGAGGAAGATGGCGGAGAACGACTTCTCGAGCGGCGTGAACTTGTACAGCTGATTCAGGACGACGTTGGGGTTCGCCGACCGCTTGAGTTCGACGACGACGCGCAAGCCCTCGCGGTCCGATTCGTCGCGGAGGTCGGACACGCCGTCAATCTCGCCCGACTGCACCTTCTCGGCAATCGTCTCGACAATGGTCGACTTCCTCACCTGGAACGGGATCTCGTGGATGATGATCTGCCCATCCTCGATGGTCGCCTTGCCGCGGAGGGTGATCTTGCCCAGTCCGGTGCGGTACATGTCGTCGATGCCGGCGCGGCCCATGATCGTCCCGCCGGTGGGGAAGTCCGGGCCCGGGATGTACTCCATGAGGTCCTTCACCGAGGCGAACGGGTTGTCCATCAGAGCGATCGTGCCATCGATCAGCTCGCCCAGGTGATGAGGGGGAATCTGCGTCGTCATGCCCACGGAAATGCCCCACGACCCGTTCATCAGGAGATGGGGGACGCGCGCCGGAAGGGGGTTGGGCTCTTTGAGCGACTCGTCGAAGTTCGGGAACCAGTCAACCGTTTCCTCGTCCAGTTCTTCGAGGAACTCCATCGCGATGGGCGTGAGCCGCGCCTCGGTGTAGCGCGTGGCGGCCGCAGAATCGCCGTCGATCGAACCGAAGTTCCCCTGCCCATCCACGAGCGGATAGCGGTAGGAGAACGCTTGCGCCATGTTGACCATGGTGTCGTAGATGGCGAGTTCGCCATGCGGATGGAATTTTCCCATCACTTCTCCGACCACGCGCGCCGACTTGCGGTGCGGCTTTCCCGGCACGACGCCCAACTCGCTCATGCCGTAGAGAATCCGCCGTTGCACCGGCTTGAGCCCATCGCGGACGTCAGGGATCGCCCGGCCGCGAATGACGCTCATCGCATAGTTGATGTAGGACTGCTGCATCTCCTCTTCGATGAACGCACGCTCGATCTGTTCCATGGCTTCCCCTCCCCAACTCTACCGCAACGGGTCGCCGGAGTGGATTCTCGCTCGCTCCGGCGCGCCCAAAAAGAGAAACGGGACCCTGAAATTGTCCCTCCAGGGCCCCGTTTGTCTCAAGATATCCGAGTGGAGCGACGGAGGCCGAGCGACGCCTCCGACGTCCGCGCCGCGGCTCCGATCCGCTCAATCTCCTCGTGCCGTCGGCACGCCACCATGTGGCCCCCGCCGATGTCGACCAGTTTGGGCTCGACGTTCTCCCAACACTCGTTGACCGCGTACAAACACCGGGGATGGAACCGGCAGCCGGGAGGGATGTTCGTTGCGGCCGGAATCTCGCCCTTGATCGGCACATCCTTGATCTGATTCACCTTGCCCGACACCGGCTCGCACACCGCCCCGATGAGTGCTTGCGTGTACGGATGCAGGCATCGGTCGATGACGGTCCCGGCGGGCCCCATCTCGATGATCTTCCCGAGGTACATGACTGCCAGGCGGTCGGCGAAGTACCGGGCCGTCGAGAGGTCGTGCGTGATGTAGATGTACGTCAAGCCCAACTCCCGCTGCAACTGCCGCATCATGTGCAGGATCTCCGCGCGCGTCGACAAATCGATCATCGACACCGGTTCATCGGCCACGATCACGCTCGGGTTCAGCATCAGCGTCCGCGCCGTGGCGGCGCGCTGCCGCTGCCCTCCACTCAGCATGTGCGGATGGCGAACGAGGAACTCCTCCGGAGGAGAGAGCTTGACTTCGTTCAGGATTTCGCTGACCCAGGCGTTCCTCTCCTTCATGTCCTTGCCCACTTTGTGGATCTCCAACGGCTCCATGAGCACGTCGCGGATCGTGAAGCGAGGGTTCATCGAGGAGTACGGATCCTGGAAGATCATCTGCACCGAGCGGCGATGTTTCGCCAGCGCGCGGCCGCGGACGTGGGTGACATCCTCGCCGTTGAGGTGGAGGTGTCCATCCGTGATCTCGAGCAGTTTCATGATCAGCTTGCCGGTGGTCGTCTTGCCGCAACCGGACTCGCCGACGAGCCCGAAGATCTCTCCCTTGTTGATCGAGAACGAGACCCCATCCACGGCCCTCACCCAGGTGCGTTCACCTCGCAGGACCTGGCTGACCAACCGCTTGACCGGGAACCACTTCGTCAGGTTCTCGGCGACGAGAATGGGCTCACTCATGGAAGCACCTCCAACAGGCCACCATATGGTCGGGCTCGATCTCTCGCAGCGGAACCTCGTCGCGCAAGCAGCGATCCATGACCACGTGACAACGCGGGTGGAAACGACACCCCGCCGGGGGATCGACAAGGTCCGGCGGCGTCCCGGGGATGAACGCGAGCTCGGTCACTTCTTGGTGAAGGAGCGGCGTGGCGGCAAGCAGGCGCTGGGTGTACGGGTGCGCCGGCCCTTGCGGTCCGAAGATCTGCTCGCTCGTCCCAAGCTCCGAAATCTGCCCGGCGTACATCACCATGATCCGGTCGGAGACCTCGGCCTCGATCGACAGGTCGTGCGTGATGAAAATGAAGGACACGTTCATCTGCGCCTTGAGATCCTTCAGGAGGTTGATGACTTGCGCCTGCACGACGACGTCGAGCGCCGTCGTGGGCTCGTCGCAAATGACCACCCTCGGCTCGAGGAAGAGCGCCATGGCAATGACGACCCGCTGTTTCATGCCTCCCGAGAGCTCGTGCGGATACCGCCGCAGGACATCGTCCGGCAGACCGACCAGGTTGAGGTAGTTCTTCATCCTCGTCTTGGCCTCTTCCTTCGACATCTCTCGGTGCTGTTGGAGGGTCTCCTTCATCTGCCTCTCAATCGTGTACACCGGAGTCAGGCAGTTCATGGCCCCCTGGAACACCATCGAGATGCTCTCCCACCGCACCCGCCGACGGATCTCCTGCTCGGACATCTTCAGGGTATCCAGTCCGTCGAGAAGGATCTGCCCTCCGACGATTCGCCCCGGCGGGGTTGGCATGTTGAGCAGCGCCGTACCCATGGTGGTCTTGCCACAACCGGACTCGCCGACCACGCCCAACGTCTCGCCCTGGCGAACATCGAAGGTGATCTTGTCGACTGCACGCACGACACCCTTGCGGGTGAAGTAATGCAGCTCGAGGTCCTTGACTTCGAGAACCCGTTCCATCGCCATCGCCCTACCTCGTCTTCAGCTTGGGGTTGAGAATAGTATCCATCGCGAACCCGATGAACGCGAACGTCATGCCCATGACCGCAATGGCAATGCCGGGAGGAACAACCCACCACCAGACTCCCTTGAGCACGGCGCCGCTGCCGAACGCGTCACGCAGGATCTGGCCCCACGTCACGACGGTCGCGTCGCCGAGGCCGATCAGGCTGATCGTCGCTTCAAAGACAATCGCGCCTGGCACGGAGAGGGCCATGGAGGCGAACGCAAACGGCACCAGCTGCGGCACCATGTGCCGGAAGAGGATGCGTCCGTGGGACGCTCCCAAACCGCGAGCCGCTTCGATGTAGGCGTTCTCCTTGATCTGGAGAGCGATCGACCGCACCGTCTTCACGGGTCCCGTCCAGAAGAAGACGCACATGATCAAGATCATGATCCAGATGCTCGGCTTGAACACCGCGCTCATGACGATCAGGATCGGCAGAAGCGGGATGCTGGTGAAGACTTCGTAGATGCGGTTCATCAGGGCGTCGATCCAGCCCCCGAAGTATCCCGAGGCCACGCCGTACACGACGCCGACGACCACCGAGATGAGCGACGTCAAGAGGCCCAGCAGGAGCGCCCACTTGGTGCCGGCGATAACGCCGCTCCAGAGGTCGCGCTTCGCTCCGTCCGTCCCGAGGAGTCCCGAGACGCCGCCCATGATGTTGATCACCGCGCTGTCCAGTTTCGACTCGGGGCTGATCAGCGCAAGTTTCAGTTTGACGGTGTACGTCCCCTTGACGTTCTCCGGCGTCGTGAAGATGCCCGGCTGCGCCTTGCCGAACATTGCGCCCATCGGGTCGATCTGCTGCGGGTCCTTCGACGCTGCGAACTTCGGATCCTCCGACGGGGCCAACACCGCGTAGACCCGACTTGCCAGCGTCTCCACAACCGAGAGCCGAAGGACCTGCGCGCCGTCCACGACCGTCGACCCGCGGTAGCTCATCTGCTTGCCGTCGGGGCGCTGGATGAGAAGCTCATACGAGGTCCGACCCGTGATGCCCATCTTCAGCACGAGATCGTTCGGCGGCCGGCCGGCCGTGTACTGATACGGGAACTCCATCTCCAGGATGCGCATGCTGCCGGTGACGGTCTCGATGGTCGATGCGGCCGCGATGGTCTCGGTCGTCGCGTACTTCTTCGACGTGAACCAGTTGACCCACATCGGTCGAGCCTCGCGCGGGCTGTCGAGCCAGTACGTCATGTCGCGCCAGCGTTGGTCCGCTTGAGTGAAGGGGGAGAGAAGCGGCGCGAGGAGGACGATCAGCGCGAACACCACGAGCAGTCCAATGCCGACGAGTCCGAACTTCACCCGCCGAAACTCGCCCCAGAATGTGCGGAGCTGGTCGAATCGGGCGCCCTTCATGCCTTGCCACCTACCTTCACGCGCGGGTCGAGGAACCCGTAGACCAGGTCGAGGAATGCCAGAGCGGCGATGAAGAGCGCGGTCGTCACCGTCAGATCGCCCATCAGGACCGGAACGTCGTTCTGCTGCACGGCCTGCCAGTAGAGGTTCCCGAGGCCCGGCCAACTGAAGATGCCTTCAAAGACGAGCGCTCCTCCGATGCTGACCACGAGCGCGAGAAGCGACATCGTGACGATCGGGGGTGCCGCCGCGCGCAACGTGTGCCCGAACAGGATCCTGCGCTCCGAGAGGCCGCGGGCGCGCGCCGACATGATGAAGTCCTCCTGAAGCGTGCTCAACACCAAGTTGCGCGTCACGTAGGCGCGACCCCAGAAGCCAAGGAGGATGAGAGTGATCACCGGCAAAGCCAGGTGCCACATCAAGTCAAGGAAATACCCCAACGCCTGGGCCGGAGGGGGCGACGAGTGCATCGCGCTCGACGGGAAGATCGGAATCGCGAACGCGAAGAGCATGATGAGCATCATGCCCAGCCACCACCCGGGCAGTCCAAACACGATCATCGTCACGATGTCGGTCGAACGGTCCATCGTCTTCCCCGCCCTGCGCGCCTTGACGAGGCCCAGCCAAACACCCAACACGATGTCGAACACGGCAGCGACCCCGAACAACAGGAGCGTCCGTGGAACCCGCTCGAAGAGGATCGTGTTCACCTTGGTCGAGCCCGCCATCGACTTCATCTGCATCGACTCGCCGAAGTCGAACTTGAGCGAGCTCCACGTTCGGAACATGACGCGGCTCACCATCG
Organism: uncultured bacterium; assembly: GCA_903859225.1. Taxonomy (GTDB): domain Bacteria; phylum Bipolaricaulota; class Bipolaricaulia; order UBA7950; family UBA9294; genus CAIOGO01. Next base: position 5,850 of record CAIOLV010000010.1, on the reverse strand, counting down.
ACTCGTTCAGGTGAAATCGCTCGTACAACCGCGCTGTGCGCTCCTCGCGTATTGCCATCCGCTGTTCCTGATGCATGTTCGGGTTCGCCTTCGCGAGCTGTGTCAGCTCCCCCTTCACCTGCTCGTCGATCTGGGCTCGGAGCACCTTGTCAGCGACGGTGTTGAACAGCAAGGAGAATACGAAGACGCAGACCACCATGATCAGGGCAGCGTAGAGGAGTCGCCGCACCACGTACTTCCAGTACATCTGTGCGCTCCTTTCTCTCTTTCCCCCGTCCAGACTCTACATGAAGGCGGGCGGCGCCTGCACCTTCGTGCACCTGACACCGCCCGCCATTTTCTGCTTCTTACACTACCTGTCCGTTGTTTCCGTGCCCTGCGATCCTCCTACTGAACGAGGAGCGACGAGCCGAAGGCAACCGGGAGACCATCGCCAGGCGTGGCGACCGCGACGATCGTGTACGCGCCTGCCGCAATGCCCTTGGTCGCGCTGCCCGGAATCACTGCCTGGTACTTCCCGGGCTCGACCAGAGTCGCCGTGACGGTGACCTGAGTCGGTCCAACGAAGACCAGCGTGACGCCGATCTCCGTCGCCGGCTCGAAGACGCCGTACGGATAGACAGCCTGGCTGACATCGATCTCGATGACCGCATCCTGCCCAGCAGCCGCAACGAACGGCGGGACGATGTTGTCCACGCGCGCCATGCCGACCTCGAAGAGGTCAAGCCAGCTCTGACCCGAGAACGGGTACTTCGGGTTGCGGTTCGCCGACAGCGTCATCTGGTTATTGGCGGAGTCGAACTTCGTGATGATGTATCCGCCCTGCGAGATGTACGCATGGCCGTAGGTGTCGATGAAGCTGATCGCCTTCTGGTACATGTCGGCAGCATCGGTACCGGTCAGGCCCATCGCCGCGAACCCGGTCTTCAGATACTCCGGAATGTACTTCTGATCGCGCAACGCGACGAGCTCGGCGCGGATGTCCGCAACGCACGACGGAACGAGAACGTCAACTTCCGTCACGCCCGGCGTCTCGGTGAAGCCGTAGGTCGTGCCCGACTCGCTCGTGCCCGAGGCGACCATCTTGCCGAGGGCCTCGATGACGGTCCACTTCACGCCCTGGCTGTGGTTCGACGCCCGGGCCCACAACGCGGGTGCGCCCGCAAGAGCGACGCGGTTCACATCCGGGAAGTTGTAGTCGTAGAAGTTGGTCACCGTCTGGGTTGCGTAGTTGTAGATCGAGCCATGGATATACTGGAATCCAGGCGTCACGGTCTGCGAATACGCGGAGTCGTACTCCGGATCCCCGGCAACATCCTCGGTCGCCCAGTTCCGGGTGAACCCTTCGGCCGCCGCGACGTCAAGCAGCGAGAAGGTTGTCCCGTCGTGGAACTCAGCGTCCACGAGCTTGAAATCGCCCTGCGCCCACGCCACCTGGCCGCCCGTCGACTTCCACGTCTTGGTCGTCGAGTCCCAGTTCACGGCCGCCGCCGGAACGACGAGGGTTCCAACACCGGCGGGGTTCGTCGCGAAGTCGACGCCCGTCTTCACGTTCGACCACTGCGCGAAGAGCGGAGTCTCCACAGCGGCGCCCGGCGAGTTCTGGCCCACCGGATCCGTGCACTCTTGGATGATGTTCGCCGCGTAGAGGTCGTTGAATCCTTCCACGCCGATCGGGTCCCAAGCGTTCAGGAACAGCGAGCCGAGCGACGAGAACTGCGTCAGGCGGACGGGCCGGTCCTTGTTCACCGGGATCATGGTGTAGCCGGAGAAGTTGTCAAGACCATCGCCGAGGCCGTACAGGAAGCGGGCCTCGAACGCAGCCTTGCTCGCTGCGAAGTAGCTGACCTGCTGGAGCAGGAAGATGCGGATCGCATCCTGGAGACCCAGCTTGGCCGACTCGGCCATCATGCTCCAGTACTCATCGAGGGTCGAGAACTGACCGTAAATCAGCTTCTGGGTCAGCAGTTCGGACCGGTCGTTGACGTACTGGTACCAGCCGGCGACGCCGCCGCCGGGATACTCAGCCGCATACCACATGGAGTAGTACTGGGCGATGTTGCCTTCCCACCACTTGTTCGTGCCGCCGCCGCCGAACCCTTCCGTGTAGAAGCCCCAAAGCATGCGGGCGGGGTCGGTGCTGTACGCCGTCGGGATGCAGTACGACCGGTTGCGGAGCTGCCGATCAACCTTGATACCGCACTTCTCGATCTGCGTCGCGAAGTATTGGCCGATCGGGAGACGGACGTTCGGATCGTCGACGCGGATCATGCCGATGATGGAGACGGGCTGTCCGTCAAACGTCCACCAGTAGCCGACCGAGCTCGCCGGATCCGTCGTCGGGACCTTCGTCAGGCGTCCGGCCATGGCCGGCAGCGCCGCGGCGGCCTCGATAGCCTTCGTCACGTTGGCGATGGCCTTCGCCTCGTTCCCGTTGACGCTCAAGCCGAGCTTGCTCGCCTCGAGGTAGAGGGTGAACGCGCCGGGAGCGCTCGGGGGAACGGCGATGATGCATGGCTCAGCCCCGCCCTGCAGGATCTGGTTGCAGATCATGCCGCGGTCGATGATGTCGTGCATCGCGAATCGTACCGCGGTGATGGCGAACGGGTTGAACGTCTCCACGCCAGTGTCCGCGTTCACGGCGATGTAGGGAGCCACGCCGGGATACGGGTTTAGAATGAAGCAGTCGGAGCTCGCCGGAGCAAGGTACATCTCAAACTTGTTGAGCGTCTCTTGGTCGAGCCCGTGCATCACGTTGGCTGAAGTGCCGTAGAAGAACACGTCGGTGTTACCCGCCGCGACGTCCTGGAGCGCGATCTCTTCGGTCATTCGAACATCAAACACGATGGTATCCGCGAAAGGTCCCTGCACGGCCACTGCCATGACCGATGCAAGGGCGCCCGCGATGAACAATGCTACGCCTAGGATTGCGCGAAGCCGCATGGACTTCCCTCCTTGTTTTCGTTCCCACAGCGGAGAACATCATGCTAGATCTCTCCGCCGCGATCCGGCTCTCTCAACTCCCGACCGGAGTCTCCCAGCCAGGCCGAGCCTGAGCCTTTACGCCTTTCCGTGGAACTACAACCCCAACCAGAGCTAGATGTTCCCGTACTCCGCGGAGTACACCCGGATCGGGGCATCAAGTCGATCGATCTTCACGATGACGTACTCGTACGGAGCCACGGACGCCGGCAACCACATCCGCTCGATGCGACCGCCAGACGCCTCCGACAGAGCCCACGTGCGAGCGCCGCCAGCCACGTATTTCCTCGGAGAGCCAGCAGCAAGGGTGAACGGGACAAGCGTCCCATCCGCCTTGTAGACGTACGAGTGGTCGAGGTCGATGGTCGCCGCGTCGTAGAGCGTAACCGTCAGAGCATTTACGGATGTAGTGCCCGCATTCATGACGAACAACCAGGCGCTCGATCCATCCGTCTTGATCAGGAGCGTCGCGTTGTGGTCCTGATAGATGGACACGGCGCTCGCAGAGACGACCCCGACAACCAACAGCACGGATGCGAGGAGAAGACCAGTTACCAGTCTCTTCATCACTACGGAGCCTCCTTCTTGTGTTTGAACGCACAGCGCACGCGGCGCCGACGAGGCATGCCGCACTGCCCGTGCAACCCTAGTGGAGAGTGCCCTCATTATACGAGCGACCCTTACCAAAGACAAGAGGAACCTGTGGTTTCGCGATTGAGGCCGTGCTCTTCCGGTGGGCCGTTCGATCCGCGGCTGCCGCTCAGCCGCCGCCCGCCGACTCGTTCGGCCGACCGGGCGCGTCTCTCTCTTCCGCGAGGAAGTTGAGGGCGTTGCAGATCCCCCTCCGCCAGCGATTCCCGCAGAGCGTCCGCAATGAGGTTCGCCGCAGAGGCGGACAGGGCGATGAGCGCCCCCGGCACCAGCAGCCACGGCGCCGTGGCAAGCGCCGAGACGCTCCGCGCGCCGACAAGCAGGGTGCCCCAGCTGGGCGTCGGTTCGGGAATCCCCAAGCCGAGGAAGCTGAGCGACGCCTCGAGCACCATCGCACTCGGCAGCAGGAGAGCTCCGCCGACGACGATCGTCGTCGCGACGTGCGGCAGCAGGTCGCGGGCGAAGATGCGCCCTTCGCTTGCGCCGCAGGCTCGTGCCGCAAGCACGAACTCCCGGCCCCTCAGGGACAGGATCTGACCCCGGATGACGCGCGCCATTCCCGGCCAACTGATGGCTGCCAGCCCTCCCAAGATGGCGAGGATCCGCACCGCAGGCGGAGCCGCCACCCCAGACAGGGCGGCCCCGAGGATGAGCAGAACCGGCAGACTGGGCAGCGATCCGACGAGTTCCCCGACGCGCTGAAGGAGCGCATCCACCCATCCGCCAAGACTGCCTGAGGCGCCGCCCACGAGAAGGGCCAATGGAAACAGGAGGGCGAGGACGATGGGACCGACGGCGAGCGACACGCGCCCGCCAAAGAGCGTTCGCGCGAAGACGTCGCGGCCGAGACGGTCGGCGCCCCAGAGGTAGATGCGCACCCCGGCGCGAGCTGCATCGTCTCCGAGCGTGAACAGGTGGACGTTCGTCGGAAAGACCCCCCACAGCCGGTACGGATCGCCGCGCCCAAAGAAGCGGACCGCGTGTCGCTCCAAGGGGTTCTCGGTGGACGTGCGCTCGTAGGTAACGGGGTCGAATGACACGGTCACGCGAATAACGTACGGCCGGAGCGAGAACCCGCTCGGCCCGGAGAAGTGGAGGCGGGTGGGGGGCGCGTAGGCGTCCTGCGTCGCCTGCGTTTCCGGCCTGTAGGGGCTGAGGAAGTCGGCCGAGGCGACGATGACCGCGAGAAGGGCGAACACCGCGACGCCCCACCGCATCCCCCTTCGCTGCCACGCTCGGCCCCACACCCCCCCGCGGCCGAGTGAGGCGCCAGAGCGGCGGGTCATGGCACCATCCGAACGCGTGGATCCAGGACGACGAGTAGGACGTCGGCCGTCAGGTTGCCCAAAGCCAAAGCGGACGAGAAGAAGACCAGACCGGCAAGCACGACGTAGGCGTCTTGCCCTTGAATCGCCGTCCAGAACGCGCGCTCGACCGTGGGCAGGTTGAACACGACGGCCGAGACGAGCGAGCCCGAAATGACGTAAGGAAGCGAGAGCCCCATCATGCTGAGGATGGGGTTCATCGCGTGGCGAAGCGCGTGCCGGACGACGGCGCGTTCTCGCACTCCGTTGGCGCGGGCTGCCAGGATGAACGGCTGACCCAGTGCGTCGAGCAAGTTCCCGCGCAGCTGCCGCATCCATCCCGCCAGCGCGCTCAGACCGGAGACGGCCCAGACAGGCCACAGATGCCAAAGCAAGTTCCCTAGACGACTCCACGTCCAGGGACCGACGACGTACTCGCTGTCCAGGAGCCCTCCCACCCCGAGCCCGTGCTCCCCGACGCGAAGCACCACGACAAGGAGGAACAGGAGAACGAGTCCGATCAGAAAGCCGGGCACCGACAGCCCAAAGAGGGCCAGCGCTTCGGCGATGCGGTCGAAGAGCCCGCCGGGCCGCAGGGCGCACGCGATGCCGAGGGGAATCGCAACGAGCCAGATGATGAGCAACGTCGTCGTTGACACGAGGACGGTCCACCCAAGTCGTCCACCACCGAACAGCGCGCCCACGGCGGGGAGTCCTGTCTCGAGTGAGATCCCGAAGTCGCCGCGCGTGAACACGCTCGAGAGCCAGCGGGCGTAGCGGGTGAGGACGGGCTGCCCGAGGCCGAACTGGACGCGAAAGGCCGCGATCGTCTCCGGCGAGAGGTCCGAGTTCATCTGGAGGCGACTCGACGCGTCTCCCGGCATCAACTCAACCAGGAGGAAGCCGACGAGTG
>CAIOLV010000009.1 GCA_903859225.1 uncultured bacterium | reverse complement strand
CCCGAGCATGTACATGGGGCTTGTGCGGCCCGACGGCGCGTGGGAACACTACTGCGGCGTCCTGCGAATGGTCGATGCCAAGGGCAAGGTTGTGGTGCAGGGGCACGATCCGTCTCGGTACTTCGAGATCCTTCGCGAGGCGTCCGAGCCCTGGTCGTATCTCAAGTTCCCTTACTACGAGCCCAAGGGCTACCCGGAAGGCATGTACCGCGTCGGCCCGCTCGGACGAATCAACGTCTGCGAGAGGTTCGGCACGCCGCGAGCGCAAGCCGAGTTTGAGGAGTTCCGCGAGGCGTCGGGCGGCCGCTCCGGACGCGTGTTCGACTACCACTACGCGCGCTTGATCGAGATCCTCGCCTCGCTCGAGGAAATCGGGGAGCTTCTCGCCGACGACCGAACCCTGTCGCCGAACCTCCGCGCCGAAGCGGGAGTGAATGCGCGAGAGGGTGTCGGCGTCCACGAAGCGCCGCGCGGCACGCTGATCCATCACTACTGGGTCGATCAGAACGGCCTCATCGAGAAGATGAACCTGATCGTATCGACCGGCCACAACAACCTCGCGATGAACCGAGCGATTCGGGACATCGCGAAGACCTACATTCGGAAAGGGAAAGTGAGCGAGGGAATCCTGAATCGCATCGAAGGCGGCATCCGAGCCTACGACCCCTGTCTGTCGTGTTCGGTCCACGCCGTCGGTCGCATGCCGCTCGCCGTCCAGATCGTCGATGCCGACGGCGAAGTGCGGGAGACGCTCACGCGCGACTAGAGGTCGCGAAGGGCTGCAATGGATCTCGTCGTGGGGATCGGAAACACGCTGCGGAGCGATGACGGCGTCGGGATTCGCGTCGTCGAGTCGCTCACGCCGCGCGATGGGGTCGAGACGGCGCTCGTGCACGAATTGACGCCCGACCTCGTCGATGCGCTCGGTCGCGCTGAGCGCGTTCTGTTCATCGATGCCCACGCGACGGATCGCCATCTGCGTCTCTCGCCGGTCCGGACGGACGAGGCGCGCACGGCGATGGGCCACTCCCTCTCGCCGGAGAGCTTGCTAGCTTGGACGGCCGCCGCGTGCGGCCGCGCCCCGGAAGGATGGTTACTCGCCGTCCCGGCGCGGTCGTTCGACGTCGGCGAAAGCCTGAGCCCGGAGACGGAGCGCGTCGTGCCCGAGGCGCGTCGCGCGGCGCTCGATTGGCTCGAAGGCTTGAAGAATGAGGAGGACGCGTGAAAGAGCTGTTGCAGAAGTACCCCCCGTCCGCGGAGTCACTGCTCGACATCCTGCACGGTCTGCAGGACGCCGAGCTCCATCACTGCCTGTCGCACGACGCGCTCCGCGCTGTAGCCGAGTACGTGAACGTGCCGCTCTCGGAAGTCGTCAGCACGGCAACGTTCTACTCGATGTACAGCCGCCGGCCGCGGGGACGCCACATCGTGCGCATCTGCGAGTCCCCGCCCTGCCACCTCGCGGGAACCGAGAACCTGCTCGACACCCTAACGAACCATCTGGGGATCGAGATCGGCGGCACGACATCGGATGGGACGTTCACACTCGAGACGACAAGTTGCCTCGGTCTCTGCGCCGAAGCGCCAGCGATGATGATCGATGATCGGATGTACGGCCGCCTGACGCGGGAGAAGGCCCTGGGCGCGATCGCCGAAGTAAGGAGGAGCGATGCCGCGAAGTAGCGATGCCGTAGGACGCGAGACGCGAATCGTGCTGGAGAACTGCGGCCGCATCGATCCCGAGAGCCTCGAACAGGCCGTCGGAGCGGGCGCCTACCAGGCCGTCGCCAAGGTCCTCAAGGGAGCGACCGCACCCGCCGAAGTGACCGCCGAAGTGAAGCGCTCGGGCCTCCGCGGCCGGGGCGGCGCCGGGTTCCCCACGGGAGTCAAGTG
>CAIOLV010000008.1 GCA_903859225.1 uncultured bacterium | reverse complement strand
GGAGTGTACGTCGTGAGGGCTGTGTAGTAGTCCCTCGACGATGGACCGGAGAGCTGGATGCGGTACTCGCGGACTCCGCTTCCCCCAGGGTCGGTCGGCGTTGTCCAGGAGAACGTCGGCCTCTTGTTGTTCGTCCACATGCCATCCGCTGGGGAGCGATCTCCGGGAGTAGCGGGGACTTGAGTGTCGATCAAAACGGAAAGCCCGGGGGACCAAGGTCCACTGTTCCCTGCCGCGTCAGTCGCCCGGGCGCTGATCGTGTGAGTGCCGTCGGCGAGCGCACGACCGCCCGGAACAGCGAACGCCCAATCGCCGTTCGCACTCGCGAGTGCCGTTCCCAGGGATCCTGCGAGATCACTGCGCACCTCGATGGTGCTGTTCGCCGTGGCTGTCCCTGTGAATGTGGGAGTGCGGTCGTTGGTGATGTTGTCAGAAGACGACGAGCCTCGGTCGCTTCCCGAGGCAAGATCCGGGACGGAACAAGTGGGACTCTGGCCGAAGACGGCCCCGCTCAGGCTCAGATTGAGGATGAGGATTGCCAAAGCCCCGGGCAGGAGACGGGAGACTCCCCATCGCTTCTCCCGCGTGAAGACGCCCTTAAGAGCGGAGAGGGTGACTGCGCTGCGGCTTCTCCGATCTCGGTAGGCCTTGCTGTCGATCTGACTCAACAGGGAAGCGTTGTCCTCGCCAGGGTAACGGGTTGTCTGCACGGCCTCATACCTTCCTTCTCTCTTCACCAGAAGAGAAAACCGGATTGCCATCGGATTCTCCTCCCTGGCAACCCGGCCACCTCACGACCCACAAAGAGTCACGTCATGAGGCCCGCAGCTTTGCGCCCCCACCTCGCGGTGGGTTTGCCCTTTTCAGGCTCTCAAACTACTTGGTGCAATCATACGGCAACGTCCCCGACATGTCAAATGCTCTGTTTACTGTAGCCCGGATCCACGGGCAGGGACCAGAATTGGAGGGCCGGTCGAGTAACTGACGACATGTCGTGAACAGAGACGGACGCGGAGAGGGGGCGGACTGCCGCCCCCTTTCCAGCATCTCTAGGGTGGTTCTGCCAGTAGGGCTAGTTCGTCGTTGCCGTGTACTGGACGACCACGCTGTAGTCGCCCTGGGGCAGGGTAGCCATATCGTCAGACGTGAGAGCGAGCTTGTAGCTCACATTCACAGCCTGCGCACCGTACGTGCCGGACGTCTTGTCGAACGTCCGCTGAAGATCCTTCTCAATCGTCGCCTGGCTGGCGCCAGCGGGCAGCGTCGAGCTCGTCCAGAGAATCGCGCTCGTGATCGACCAGTTCGCCGTGCTCAGCACCTTGAGCTGGGTCGAGTTCGAGCCGTTGTACGTCCCAGGACCGGTGATGCTCGCGAAGCTGACGTTGCCGTTTCCGACGACGGAGAGCGAGATCCACGACGGGATCGAGAACGAGGCGCTCACGGAGACTGCCGAGGAAGCCCCCGGAGTCACAACCGCGAACGAAGCTACTGCCACGCCAACGACCATCGCCGCCACCAACATCGCCGTACCCACTACCTTAAGCATCCTCATTACAAAGCACCTCCTAATGGTTGTTTGTTCGAGCGCATCTAGCGGCTCGGCCACCATTAGGCGCTGCGGCAACCCGGCT
>CAIOLV010000007.1 GCA_903859225.1 uncultured bacterium | reverse complement strand
GGAGAAGGACCGCGTCGCCGAGCGCGGCGCCGCCGTGGTCCACAATCCACGCTCGAACATGAACAACGCTGTGGGCACATTCGACCTCGACGGCTATCTGCGCCGCGGCGTCGTCACCGGACTCGGAACGGACGGCCTCGGAGCGAACCTGCTCGCCGAGCTGTTCACGGCCGGGCTTCTGCAGAAGCACGCGCACCGAGATTCGCAGGCCGCGGGCTTTGCCGACCTCTACAAGCTTCTCTTTGTCAACAACCCGGAGATCGCGGGGCGGGTCTTCGGCGTGCGCCTGGGCCGCATCGCGCCCGGATATGCGGCCGACATCGCCCTCCTCGACTACGACGGCCCGACTCCCATCGATGCGGGCACGATTCTCGGCCACCTCTTGTTCGGTGTGGCCGTCCACGCCCTCCGCGTGTCCGACCTGTTCGTCGCCGGGCGGCCCATCTTGCGGAACGGCACGTTCGTCGGGATCGACGAATCGGCGGAGCTGGCCCACGCTCGCGAACAGGCGGGCGCTCTCTGGAGCCGAGTTCGAGAAGGAGGAGCGACGTGACGGCCGAGATGCGACCCTTATCGTTTTCCCAGCTCCTCTCCTGGGCGCTCGCCGAGCATGCGCGCCACGAATCCATCTACGGCATCCCGGCGGCTCTCTTCTACGAGCCCCGCGGAGATCGACGCTTCGAGACGCACCGCCCGTTCGGACATCGGCTGGGCACGCCGCTTGGACCGGCCGCGGGACCGCACACCCAGCTCGCGCAGAACATCGCCTCGGCGTGGTTGTGCGGCGGCCGCTACATCGAGCTGAAGACGGTGCAGGTCCTCGATCACCTCGACATCCCGCGCCCCTGCATCGACGCCGCCGACGCGGGCTTCAACGTCGAGTGGTCTCAGGAACTCTCGCTCGACCAGTCGGCGCGCGAGTACGCGCACGCATGGGCCCTCGTTCACGTCCTGCCCCGTGCGCTCGGCTTCCGGACGGAGGAGGACGGCGTCGTCTTCAACCAGAGCGTGGGATACACGCTCGAGGGCGTCCGCAGCGCCGCTGTCGAGAGGTTCCTCGACCGGCTGGCGAACGCCCGAGAGTTCCTCGATCCGGTGCGACGGACACTGCAGAGCGAGTTCCCTCATCTGGGAGACATCGAGCTTCCGGACCACATCTCCGACAGCGTGACGCTGTCGACCATGCACGGCTGCCCGCCGGAAGAGATCGAGAAGATCGCTCGCCACCTGCTCGAGAATCGCGGGCTCCACACGGTCGTCAAGCTCAACCCAACGCTTCTCGGGAAGTCGCGCGTCATGGAGATCCTTCGAGACCGACTCGGCTTCGAGAGTCTCGAGATCCCCGACGACGTCTTCGAGCACGACCTGGGCTTCTCCGCGGCGCTGGACCTGATTTCGTCGCTCCGCGCGACGGCCGCCCGATGCGGGCGGGGATTCGCGGTGAAGCTTTCGAACACCCTCGCCATGCGCAACCCGCACGATGTCCTGCTGGGGGACACGGTGTATATGTCGGGCCGCGCGTTGTATCCGATCACGGTCGAGCTCTTCCGCGCTCTCCGTGCCGCCGCGGGACCCGATCTCCTCGTCACGTACTCCGCCGGAGCCGACGCGATCAACGCGCCAGCTCTTCTTGCCGCGGGAGCGTGCCCGGTTACCATCGCCACGGACCTGCTCAAGCCCGGCGGCTACTCGCGCCTCGGGCAGTATCTGGAGGAGCTCGAACGAGCGATGGACGGCGCCGGCGCCGCCTCGCTCGACGCGTTCGCCGCCGGTGCGCCGCTCGCCCTCGAGCGGGAGGCAGAGACCGCGCTACGGCTCCCGCGCTACCACGCGAGCTATGCCGAGCCCGACCTCCCGAAACTCGCCGACCCGCTTCTCCCGTTCGACTGCATTGCGGCGCCGTGCGTCGCCACGTGCCCGACATGTCAAGACGTGCCGGTATATGCCGGGCACATCGCGGACGGCGACCCCGATGCGGCGCTCGCCGCCATCCAGCGCCGCAACGCGCTCCCGTCGATCACCGGACACATCTGCACGGCACGCTGCGAGACCCGCTGCACGCGCGCGAACCTCGATCGGCCGGTGCGCATCCGCGATCTCAAACGATTCGCCGCCGAACACGGAGCTTCTTCGCTATCCGTTGCGCCCTCGAGCGGCCGCCGCGTCGCCGTGATCGGCGCCGGACCCTCCGGGCTCGCCGCGGCGAACTACCTCGCCCTGTCCGGAATCGACGTGACCGTGTTCGAGGCCAGCGGCCAGGCCGGCGGCATGCCGGCGATCGCTCCCGCGTTCCGCATTCCCCGATCGGCGGTCGATAGCGACATCGCGCGAATTGCCGCGCTTGGAGTGACGTTCCGCTTCGGCTCCCCGATTGCCGAGCCCGGGACGCTCCTCGACAGTCGGTTCCACGCGGTCTACGCCGCGCCTGGCTTCGCTGCCGACGCACCGCTCGACGGCGTCCCCGGCCTCGAGGTGGACGGCGTCTTCGGCGCACTCGACGTCCTCCGGCGCGTCGCCGAGCACGAGCCACCAGATCTTGGCGCGCGCGTCCTCGTCGTGGGAGGCGGCAACACGGCCATCGACACCGCCCGCTCGGCCCTTCGCCTCGCCGACTCCGTATCCATTCTCTATCGCCGCACGCGCGCCGAGCTGCCGGCCGATCGCGAAGAGGTCGCCGACTTCGTCGCCGAGGGCGGAACGCTCGTCGAACTCGTCTCCCCGGTTGCCGGGATCGCGGAGGCGCGACACCTCACGGCCGTCGATTGCGTGCGGAACCATCTCGGGCGCCCCGGGCCCGACGGGCGCCGCCGGCCGATCCCGATGCCCGAGACGCGGTTCCGCATCGCGACGGACAGCCTCATCCTCGCCGTCGGTCAGCGCGTCGCACCGGGGTCACTCGGCTCTCTCATCGTGACGCGAGGGCCGAACGGCGAAGTCGTCGCAGACCCGTTCACCGGCCAGACGAGCGTGGCCGGCATCTATGCCGGAGGGGACATCGTCCGGGGCCCATCGACGATCATCGAAGCGGCCGCCGACGGGCGCCGCGCCGCGGTGGCGATCTGCGCCGCTCTCGGCGTGCCCTCCCGCGAACCCGCTCTTCCCGAGCCGCGCGACCCCGCGGAGCGCCTCGCACGGGCTCGCCGGACCCGAAGTCGGAAGGCCGATCCTCACGTTCCACGCCGTCTCCCCGTCGAGGAGCGCGACAACTTCGACCTCGTGACGGCGACGCTCGACGAACCCGCGGCTCGCGCCGAGGCGGCCCGTTGTCTGCAGTGCCAGCTCTTCTGCGACAAGTGCATCGACGTCTGCCCGAATCGTGCCAACATGAGCTACTCGATTCCGCCCGTCGACGTCGAGGCAGCGATCGTCGACCTCTCGACCGGGCTGACGATCGGAACGGAGCCCATCCGGCTCACCCAGCCGCGGCAGATTGTGCACGTCGTCGACCTCTGCAACGAGTGCGGCAACTGCGCCACGTTCTGCGTTCACAGCGGAAGGCCGTTCGCCGACAAGCCGCGAGTCGCCCTGTCCCGCGCTGCGTTCGAGAAAACGGACGGGCCAGTCCTCCTCATCGAGGGGGATGCGCTCGTCGGTAAGGACGCTGATGGAGACACGTGGCGCCTTGAGTCGACGAGCGACGGCTTCGGCTATGCCGACGCTCATGTGTCCGTCCGCCTCACCTCATCGCTTCGCGCGGTGGCGATCCGCGTCCTCCAGCGCGGCCTCGGGACGCGCTCGACGGCCCGCGCAATCGAAGCCGCCGTCCTATGGCGAGGTCTGCGCGAGAGTCCGGTCTGGTCGCTCGTGGAGCGGTCGAAAGGAGAATCGTAGTGGGGACTGTGCGTTGCCTGCGTTGCGTCTCATGCGGAGCCGAATACGATCCCGATCGTTTGGACTACACGTGTCCGACGTGCGGACCGCGCCGGGGCACGCTCGAGGTGCTCTACGACGACGCAGCGCTTCGCCGCATCCTGCACCGTGACAGCTTCGCGGCCACGGGACGCCTCTCGATGTGGAGATACGAGGCGCTTCTCCCGATCGACAGCATGCGCTACGTCCAGCCGCTGCGCGTGGGGTGGACGCCGCTTTATGCTTTCCCGGACCTCGCCCACGGGATGGGCCTCGCAGCGCTCTATGTCAAGGACGACGGCCAGAATCCAACGGCTTCGTACAAAGACCGCGCGAGCTCTCTCGTCGTGATCAAGGCCCAGGAGAAGGGGCGCTCGATCGTGACGTGCGCATCGACGGGAAACGCCGCGTCTTCGCTCGCCGGATTCTCGGCCGCAGCGGGGCTGCCGGCGATCATCTTCGTCCCCGAGCGCGCTCCCGAGGCCAAAGTAGCGCAACTCCTCGTCTACGGCGCCAAGGTCTTCTCCGTGCAGGGATCGTACGATGACGCCTACGATCTCGCCGCGGAGGCCGCGGAGGCGTTCGGATGGTACAACCGCTCCGCTGCGATGAATCCCTATCTCGTCGAAGGAAAGAAGACAGGCGCGTTCGAGATTGCCGAACAGCTCGCGTGGCAGCCCCCCGACGTCGTGTTCATCGGAGTGGGAGACGGCTCCGTGGTGAGCGGCCTCTGCAAGGGGTTCGACGAGTTCGCCCGCCTCGGCTTGATCGACCGGGTCCCGCGGGTCATCGGCGTCCAGGCCGAGGACTCCTCGCCGATCGCGGCCGCCTTCTCCACCTATGCCGGCGGGAGAGTGGAGTTCGAGGACACGGACGCGCACACCGTCGCGGACAGCATCTGCGTTGGAAAACCGCGCGACGTCGTCAAGGCTGTCACGTACGTGACGCGCAACGGAGGGTCGTTCGTCACGGTCAGCGACGATGAGATTCTCGATGCGATCGTCGCTTTGGCCCGCGCCACGGGTGTGTTCGCCGAACCCGCCGGAGCGGCCTCCTACGCCGGCCTCCGTAAGCTCGCGCGGACCGGTACACTCGACGGAAGGACAGCTGCAGTCGTCATCTCAGGCAACGGCCTGAAGGACGCAACTGCGGCTCGGCAGCGCATCGGTGCCCCGATCCGCATCGCACCGAGGATCGAGGAGATCGAGCGGCACCTATGAACATCCGGTTTCGGCTGAACGGCCGCGAGGTCGAGATCGAGGCGGGCGCTGATGCTCGGCTCCTCGATGTTCTCCGCGAGGACTTGCACTTGACCGGAACAAAGGAAGGGTGCGGCGAGGGGGAGTGCGGCGCGTGCACGGTGCTGCTTGATGGGCAGCCGGTCAACTCGTGCCTTCTCCTCGCTCCGCAGGCCGACGGCTGCGACGTCGTGACGATCGAGGGTCTTGCGGAGGGGGCGCACCTCCACCCGATCCAAGAAGCGTTCGTGGAAGAAGGCGCCGTCCAGTGCGGATTCTGCACTCCCGGTTTCATCCTTGCCACGTACTCCCTCCTGCGCGCGAACCCCGAGCCGACAGACGAAGAGATTCTCACCGCGCTCGAGGGTAATCTCTGTCGCTGCACCGGCTACAGCAGGATCCTCGCCGCCGTCCGCCTCGCCGCTGCACGTCTCCTTGCGCAGCGGCCAGCCGCCCCGCAGCCGGTCGCCGCGGCGGAAACGCCGGAGGCCGAGTGATTGCCGCGCTCGTCCTTGCCGCCGGGCTGGGGTCGCGCATGGGCGCATCGAAGCCCCTGCTCGACATCGACGGACGTCCGTCTTTGGCACGCGTCCTGGACGCCGTCGACGGAGCGGGAGTCACCGAGGTCGTCGTCGTGCTCGGGCGCGACGCCGATCGCGTTGCCGCGCAGATCGACCTCGCCGCACGGCACGTCGTTCGAAACCCGGCGCCAGAGCGCGGCCTGTCGTCCTCGCTCGAACTCGGCCTCGCTTCCATCCCCATGTCGTGCACCGGGGTCCTCGTGTTCCACGCTGACATGCCCTTCGTCCAATCGAGCACCGTGCGCGCGGTCCGCGCCCTCGCACGGGACGGCGCCGCCATCGCTGCGCCGCGCCTCGGCGACGTTCGAGGCTTTCCCGTCTACTTCTCGCGCGACTGCTTCGCCTCCTTGCGGGCGGAGCTGTCTGGCGACACCGGCGGCCGAGGCTTCATCGAGCGCCATCGCGCCGCGCTCTGCCTCGTCAACGTGACGGACCCGGGCTGTCTGCGCGACATCGACCGTCCGGAAGACCTCGTGGCGTGCAAAGGGGGGCCTCCGTGGACTACATCCGGGTGACGTCGGAAGACGAGCTGGCCACTGCGTTGCGTCGCGACGGCGCGGTTCTCCTTGCCGGCGGCACTGACCTCATGGTGAAGATGCGCGGCTGGGCCATCCGCCCCAGCCTTCTCGTCGATATCTCGCGCGTCGACTCGCTGCGCCGGGTCTCCACATCGTCCGACGGCGCCGTCATTGGCTCCGCCGCGCGCGTCGCGGATCTCCTCGCCAACTCGACCCTCTGCGTCCGGTACCCGCTCCTCGCCGCCGTCCTCCGTTCGCTCGGCTCGGTGCAGATCCGCAATCGCGCCACGCTCGGCGGCAACCTCGCGAACGCCTCTCCGGCGGCCGACAGCGCGCTCGCCCTGCTCGCCTACGACGCGCGAGTCTCCCTCGCGGGGGGAGCAGCAGAAAGGACGTTGCCGTTGGCCGAATTTCTCCAGGGCCCAAGGCGAACGGCGCTCCAGCACGGGGAATACCTCCGTGCGATCGATCTCCCGGCGCCGCGCGCTGACTGGATCCCCTTCTTCCACAAGGTAGGACGGCGACGGGCATTGACGATCGCCATCGCCAGTGTCGCGGGGCTCCTCGCCTTCCGCGACGGCGACATCGTCGACGCGCGACTCGCAGCCGGGTCGGTCGCTCCCACGCCGCTCCGCCTGCACAGTGTCGAGCAGCTCGTCGTTGGGCGTCACGTGGATGATGCGCTCGTCGCCACGGCTGCAGCGACCGCCACGCGCGCCGTCGCGCCCATCGCCGATGTTCGCGCTACCGCGTCGTATCGCCGAGAGGTGGCAGGTGAACTGGTCGCGCGTTTCTTGCGCGAGGCCGGCGGCCTGGCGCCCGCTTCTTTGTAGTCGACTTCTCCGCTATCCTCTCAACGGAAGGAGGTTCTCCATGTCCATGCGAAGGTGTCTGTCCCTTGTCCTCTGCATCGCGGCGTGCGCCGCGTTGTCTGGCTGCTTCCTCTTCCCGAACCGCCCGCCGGTGGCCGCCTTCGTCCCCCACTACAACGTCGTCGTCGAGGACCCGATGGTCGTCGACCTCGACGCCTCCGGGTCGACGGACCCCGACAGCGATGCCATTACGAGGTACATGTGGACGTTCTCGGACGACCTTGTCCTCGTGGAGCCTCTCGCCTTTTCGACCGTCGCCGACCACTCCGTTCTCCGCGTGCGTTGCCCGAACGAAGGGCAGTACACCGCCACGCTGGTCGTCGTCGACGCGAACGGCCTCTGGTCCGAGCCGCTGACGGGAACGATCACCGTGCCACAGCCGTTGCCTTAGGCGGGCTGCCGTCACACGTCGGGGTCGAGCCGCTTGGCGTGATACACGATGTCGTCCCAGCGGGTATATCCGAGCGTCGCGAACAGGGACAACGAGGCATCGTTCTCGGTCTCGATAAGGCACGCGATGATCCGGAGACCCTGAGCCGCGAGACGCTCTTCCGCGGCCGCCACAAGCGACGCCGCGATGCCGAGACGGCGAGCGTGAGGTACAACGGCAAGACGATTGACCCAGCCCTTCCGTCCGTCGTGCGTTGCGATGACGACGCCGAGGATCGATCCGTCTTCCTCCGCGGCGAGAAACGCCGATCGAGAGTCCGCCATTTCCTGCGCCACGCGATCGCGTCGGTCACGTCCGGACGGCCGATACGGGAGGCCGGCTTCTTTCCACACACCGATCAGCCGATCGTAGTCGTCGATCGTCAACTCCCGAATCTGCATAGCGCCTCGAGCGTAAGGATACACCAGCCGGCCGGCGCCCGTGCGTCCCTTCACTTCGGCGCCCGCCGGCGCTATAATCGCTCACGGGTAAACAAACAAGAGAGGGCGCAACGCTCTCACAGGTCAGAGCGCAAGAGAAGACAGATCGGAGGGCCTCTTGGCCATCCGATTCTATTTCGATATTGACCACTTGGCTTGCCGGCCAGGAGGAACCATGAAAGAACCGAGGGCCACCGTCAGTCTGTCGAGGAATCTCAGTACCTCGTCCGAAGACGAGTACGAGATGATCGACGTCGATGACAGGCCGTCTCGTGCCGATAACCCCATTCGCACGTATTTCGGAGAGATCAGCCGCGTTCCACTTCTCACTCGCGAGGACGAGGTTCGTCTCGCCAAGAGGATTGAGGCCGGCGACCAGCGAGCCAAAGAGGAACTGGCGGAAGCTAATCTCCGCCTCGTCGTGTCCATTGCCAAGAAGTACCGCGGTTGCGGGCTGCCGTTCCTCGACCTCATCCAGGAGGGGAACCTCGGCCTGATGAAGGCCATCGAGAAGTTCGACTACACCAAGGGGTACAAGTTCTCGACGTACGCCACGTGGTGGATCCGCCAGGCCATCCTGCGCGCGATCACCAACCGGTCGCGCACCATCCGTGTCCCAACCCACATCAACGAGCTCATCCGAAAGATCTACCAGGTGGAGCGCAGCTTCCTCAAAGAAAACGGAGAGCTGCCCACGCCGGAGAACCTCGCACATGAGTTGGAGACGACGGTCGAGAACATCATCAAGGCGAAGAAGACGGCACAGAGCATGACGTCGCTCGACATGCCGATCGGCTACGACGACGATGGCTCCGTGCTCGGCGACTTCATCGAAGACGAGACGGTCGACTCCCCAGAGCGGGAGACATTCGAGCACCTCCTCGTCGAGGAACTGGAACGGGCCCTCGACGAGCGCTTGACGGATCGCGAGAAGCGCATCCTCGAGTTGCGCTACGGGCTCAACGACTACCAGCCAAAGACGCTGGACGAAGTCGGGATCGAGTTCGGCATCAGTCGAGAGCGCGTCCGCCAGATCCAGAAGGAAGCCTTGGCGAAGCTTCAGGACTCAGATCTGAAGCAGCGGCTCGAGTGGTTCAAGCTTCTGTCCGAGGCAGCCTAGCTGTCTCCGCCCCGGGCAGCCGAGCTGCCCGGCACGCTGTAGCCGACAACGCGGACGCTGCCTGAACGTCTAGACCTCGGGCGCTGAGGGCGATCCCCCGGCGAGGTCCTCGCGGTAGGCGCACTCTTTCGTCGTGCACCGAAGTTCGCCGCCCTTCTCCACGAGGACGCCCGCCTCGCACGACGGGCACAGCTTGACGGGCCGGTCGCTCGCCGCGAAACGACACTCCGGATATCGGCTGCAGCTGTAGAACGTTCGCCGGCGCTTCGCCGAGTACTTCTCCACGAGTTGGCCCTCGTGGCAGGAAGGACAGGCTACGCCCGTCGACACGGAAGTCGTCGCAGCGCAATCCGGGTTCGTGCAACGGTAGTAGCGCCCGTATCGCCCAGAGCGCAGTTCCATTGCGCCGCCGCACTTCGCGCACGGCGCTGTGGCTGCGGCCGATTGGGCCGCCTTCTCCAGCGCGACCTGCACCTCAACACGCTCGGACCCGTACACGGCATCGAGATCGGGCGGCAGGCTCACGGTGTTCCGGCACTCGGGGTAGTTCGAGCAGCCGAGAAAGTGGCTTCCCTTCCAGTAACGCAGCTCCATCGGCGCTCCGCAGGCCGAGCAGACGGCGTCGGTCGGCACGTGGAACGGCCGTTCCTCCGATCCTTCGATCTTCGCCTCGAGCGAGCCGAGCCGGGCGGAGAAGGGCCGATAGAATTCGTCCAGCGCCTCCTGTCTCGACATCTCTCCTTCCTCAATGCGATCCAGGTCCTCCTCGAGATGCGCCGTGAACTTCGGCTCCACGGTCTCCGAGAAGTACTGCGCCAGGAAGTCCACCACCATGTGACCGAGCAACGTCGGGCGGATGCTCGAGCCTTCCTTGACCGCGTAGCCGCGCTCCTGAATGACGGACACGATCGACGCGTACGTGCTCGGGCGGCCAATGCCTTCCTTCTCTAGGACGTTGACGAGGCCGGCCTCGCTGTAGCGACGCGGCGGCTCAGTGAACTTCTGCCGCTTCTCGACCCCGACGAGCGACAGCACCTGCCCGGCCTCGACCTTCGGAGGGAAGGTTGCTTCCTTCTCGCGCCGCTCCGGTAGTGCACGCAGGAAACCATCGAACGCAAGCTCGCTTCCCGACGCTTCCAGCGTGAGGGTCCCCGCCGCGACCGCCACACTCCGCTGGCGGTACACCGCGCTCGCCATCTGCGTCGCGAGGAACCGCCCGTAGATGAGTTGATAGAGCTTCAGCTGTTCGGGCGTGAGGAACCGCCCTACGGAGTCCGGCGTTCGCTCGATCTCGGTCGGGCGGATCGCCTCGTGCGCGTCCTGCGACGTGCGCTTGTTCTCGAATGCGCGCGGCTTCTCCGACAAGTACGCCTTGCCGTATGTCTCGCGGATTGCCTCGCGAGCCGCCTCGACCGCTTCCTCAGACAACCGGACCGAGTCGGTTCGCATGTACGTGATCAGGCCTTCAGATCCCTCGGGCAGGCCGATTCCTTCGTACAGCTGCTGCGCAATGGCCATCGTACGCTTCGGGGAGAAGCCGAGGAACGATGACGCGGCCTGCTGAAGGGAGCTCGTGATGAACGGAGGAGCTGGATGTCGCTGCCGATCCTTCTCTTCTACGGACCGGACCTGGATCTTGGCCTTGGCGAGCGCCCGCTCTACCCCGTCCGCCTCCGCGGCCGACCGGACGATGAGCTTCTCGTCAGCCTTCTTCGTCACCAGTGCCGAGAACCTCTCGCCGTTCTCCAGTGTCACCTCAATCTCCCAGTACTCCTCTGGCACGAACCGGGAGATCTCCTTGTCCCGATCGCCGAGGAAGCGAAGGGCCACCGACTGGACGCGCCCGGCCGACAGCCCCGCGAAGCGGTTCCCAGCCAGCGTCCTGGAGAGGAGCGGACTCACGAGATACCCCACCAAGCGGTCAAGCACCCGACGGGTACGCTGCGCCTCCACTCGATCGAGGTTGATTTCCTCCGGATCCTTGAGCGCCGCCAGGATCACCGGCTTCGTGATCTCGTTGAAGATCGGGCGCGAGAAGACCCCATCGTCCTTCACCACTCTGTTCAGAATCGTGTACAGGTCGTAGGCGATGGCCTCTCCCTCGCGGTCGTGGTCCGTCGCGAGGTAGATCCGATCGGCATCTTTCGCCGCCTTTCGCAACTCGGTAAGGAGCTTCGCCTTCTTCGCCACGGTCTCGAACTTCGGCTCGAAGCCACCCTCGATATCGACTCCCAGTTCATCGGCGGGAAGGTCGCGCACGTGCCCCTGCGAGGACAACACCCTGAAACCGTCACCCAGATACTGTCCAATCGTTCGCGCCTTCGTCGGCGACTCGACGATGATCAAAGTCTTCAATTCCCTAGGCTCCTTCCGTGACGGCCATTATACCGATGCGGCGCGACTTGTCGAGACGCGGCCGGATCCCGCAGGATCCGCGGTTGCACCGAGGGGACCGAGGTGCGTCGCGTCACGGCGCGACGTCTCGAGACGCGCCCGATCACGCAGGATCCGCGGTTGCACCGAGGGATACGAGGTGCGTCGCGTCACGGCGCGACGTGTCGAGGCGCGGCCGATCACGCAGGATCCGTTGCGTTCCCGGGGCGCGGGGACTCGCCCCCTCCTCGTCTCCGGTAGAATACCCAACGATGACGTCCATGCATCGACACATCGTCGTGGAAGGACTGCCCGCGGTCGGCAAGAGCGAGATGCTGGCGCTGCTTTCCCGCTTCTACCCGCGGACGGTTCGTATCCTCCCCGAGCTCGTCAAGTCGGTCGTCGAAGAGGAGAAGATCGACCTCTTTCGCGACCGCGCCCAGTTGACTCAAGCCCTCGCAGCCGCCGTGCCGCGCCGTCGCGCAGCGGTCGATGCGATCGTGCGCGCAGGATACCTCTGCCTCGAGGAGTCGCATCTCGGCGTCCACTACGCTTACGCCGCCGCCCTCTCGGATCGCGCCTTCCTCGATGCGTATGCCGAGCTCGATCGACAGGCGCCGCGGCCCGACCTCTACGTTCGCCTCGACATTCCCCTCCGCGAGTCCATCGCCCGTCAGGCGGCCCGCGCGACGCCCCAATACGAGGTCGACGAGCAGCTCCTGGCGCGCGTTGCCGCGGAACTCGACCGTTGGCACGCCGAGCGGCGCACCTCACTCCTCGTCTTGGATGCCGACCGGGAACCTAGCGCGACGGCGGCCGCGCTCGAACAGGCGCTCGGCCTCTCCTACTTGCCCTCCGCCGAGCCGGCCGACTCATGTCTTGACGTTCTTCTCCTCCTCGGAAGGCCCGCGAGCGGCAAGAGCGAGTTCATCGACTTCATGCGTCGCGTCCGTCCCGCCGACCGCGCGCAGGTCTATCACATCGGCTCCCTCGCGGTCGCCGACGACTTCCCGATCCTCTGGCAGAAGTTCGAAGAGGACG
>CAIOLV010000006.1 GCA_903859225.1 uncultured bacterium | reverse complement strand
GGCCGCGGCAGCCCCGACGAGGCCTGCCAGAACGAACATCAGCCCGATTCCGGCTCCGGGGCCGCTGCCGACGAGTGGGCGGAGCGCCCTCGCCAACGCACTCGAGCCGCTCATCAGCGGCTCGAACACGCCGTCGGCGAGGATCCCGCCGGCGATCATCGCGAGGGTGGCAGCCAGTTGCGTCACGACGATGCGGGCGGAGAAGATGCGCCCCTGAAGCTCCGCCGGCGTCTTCATCTGCCAGATGGCCTGGTTCGCGCCGAGCGCGATCGGCATGATGGCCTCGGCCAGGAATGACCCTCCCGCCCACAGGAAGAGCCCGCGGCCGACGCCGACGAGCACGTTGCCGACGAGACTCGACGCGCCGACCGCCAGCAGGATCCACTTCATCCTCCCCTTTTTCGGTCCTCCCCAGATGCCGACCAGCGTCCCGCCAACCACTCCGCCCATCCCGAGGATCATTCGCACGGTTCCGAGTGCGAGCTCGTTCCCGCCGCTACGAGCCAGAATCAACGGCGAGAGCAGCGCGAACCAAACAGACGCCGTGACGTTGACGACAAGGAGCAGCGCGAGAAGACCACGCAGGCTCTGGTGAGCGAAGATGTAGCGGAAGCCGAGCAAGGTGTCGGCCCACAGGCTTCGCTTTGCCAGCCCCTCGGAGGGAGCACGCGAAGGTTGCGGCACGCGGACGAACAAGAGCACGGTGACGGCGAAGACGAAGGTCACGATGTCGATGATGAGAATCGTCCCGATTCCGGTGAACGCGAGGAGCGCGCCGGCGGCGATCGGAGCGAAGACGCTCGAGGCAGACTCCACGAGCCCGAGCATCGCGTCGGCGCGCGTGTAGTGCTCTCTCGGCACCATCAGCGTGATCGACGCGGAGTAGGCAGGAACCTGGAACGAGCCGAAGACGCCGGAGAACGCAGCCGCCGCGTATAGGTGCCAGATCTCGAGGTGCCCCATCTGAAGGAGCACGAAGATGGCGACGGTTGCCAGCCCGGCCGCGAGGTCGCTCAACATCATCGCCAGCTTCCGGTTCCAGCGATCGACCAGCGCACCGGCGATCGGCGTCATGACAATCCGCGGGAAGAAACCGAAGAAGACGACGAGGGCGAGGACGGTGGCCTGTCCCGTCACCTGCCACGCCCAGATCGTCAGGGCAAACTGCGACATCCCGCTTCCGAGGACCGAGACCAGCTGACCGAACCAGACGACGGAGAAGCCGAACATCCCCGAAGGCCGTGACGAAGACACAAGGACCTCCTTGTTGTGGAAGCATCGTGCCGCCTCTCAGGCAGGCGAGCAATGACACGTGACCCCTCTGGAGCCGTTCGCTTCACGGCACCGGGTCCCCTGTGCCACCGCCATCGGTTCACGGAGGCGATCCCCTCGTTCGGTGCCGAGATCAGCTCACGCACCGCCGGCGATGAGCCACATGTCGCGATCCCTCCACAGGAGGTGTGGCGATAGCTCAACGCCTTGAGAAAGAAGATGGAGGCCGCATGAAACGGCCTCCATTGCTACGATCCTGCACTCCGATCCCCGTGAAGCCTACGTTCCGTCCCTTTGTGGGTTGCCGCCAATCCACGGCGGTGCCTTACGGGGTGATCAAGACGGGGATCAGAAGAGCTTTCCCCTTCCCGTACACGATCCAGAACACGTGCACCCCCGGCGCCGCTCGGCTCGTCTGGATATCCAGAGTGTACGCATCTCCCGCCTTCGAGTGACCGGCGAAGTTGACGGTGGACGGATCCAGGCTGCCGCCCCCTCCCACCGCAAGGGCAAGACCAGGCCGAGTCGTGATGACCCACGGCCACCCACTCGCCCGTCGATCTTCAGTCGACAAGGAGAAGCTCACCCCGAGTGGCGCGCCGGCGCGAAGAGCCACCGGCTGCTCTCCGGTCTGCTGATAGAGGACGGCGAGCTGTGGCGAGTTGGGCGCCCCCGGGGTCGCACGCAGCGGGTGCCGCTGCGCGTCTTCCCCACGCGTGACGACCCCCATGTTCGTGCCCCAGTTGTCGGCAACGTCGGGCCCAAGGGGGTCGACTCTTTCCATCGATCCGAAGGTGCTCTTGCTCCCCGCCGCCCACTCGTCCCGCCCGACGCTGGACGCATTCGCCGTATCGACGATGTCCCCGCGATCGTTCACCAGCACGATCACGTCGCCGAGATCGGAGAGGGCAAGCATGGGCGACCTCGTGAGGTCATAGAGCAAGTCGGATGGCACATCGGCGATCGCCTCTTCGCGCGTGCGTTCGAGAACGAAGTAGCCTCGTGACTCCACGCCCGGGTCGTACGTCACCTGCCACAAGAGGCCGCTCGGGTCGTCTGTCGACACAACCACGCCAGACGTCTTGTCCCCGGCCTCTGCATCGCACGCAGCAACGTCCGCCGCGGCGAGGATCCCGGTGAGCTCCACAACTCTCCAGACGGAGTCCTCCGGCGCCACCGGGCGGGTGCGGCGCCACTGGAGAGTCCACCCTGCCAGGTTGACGGGCGCGGTTCCGAGGTTCCGCAGCTCGATCCATTGATCCCCGGCGTCGGCCGCGGTCCCGGCCCACGCGACTTCGTTGATGATCACCCTGCCATCGCATGAGCTGCCCGCTGCACCTCCGCCGCCCGCCACGCCTTCGACACCGACGGTGACGGTGGCCGTCGCAGGAAGTCCCTGGGAGTCCGTGACCGTGTACGTGAAGGAGTCAGTCCCCACGAATCCAGCGTTCGGTACATACAACAAGATGCCGGGGCCCTGAATGGACACCTCCCCATGGAGGCTCTGGCCGACCGAGGCGATGGCAAGCGCATTGCCGTCATCATCCGAGTCGTTCTCCACCACAACGATGGAGACCGGAACGTCCATCTCGGTCATCGCACTGTCGTCCTGAGCCGTCGGCGCATGGTTCACGGCAATGACGACCACCAAGACGCTCGCCGTCGCGACGCCGCCCTGTCCGTCGGTAACCGCGTACGTGAAGAGGTCCACCCCGCTCCATCCCGGCGCGGGCGTGTAGTCAATCGCGGCGCCGCTACGGACCGCGGACCCTGCCGACGGACGCGCGATGGACTCAATCCGCAGGGCATCTCCATCAGGGTCAAGATCATTTGCCAGCACCGAGATGCGCACCGGCGTGTCCTCGTCCGTGACGGCGCTGTCGTCGCGAGCCACAGGAGCCTGGTTCGCCTCAGCGACCGACACCGTCACCGTCGCCGTCGCTGTGCCGCCGTTTCCATCGGAAACGATGTACGAGAACGTATCCACGCCATGGAATCCGGCGTCCGGGATGTACGAGACCGCCGTGCGGCTGTTGAGCACAGTCCCGTGGAGCGGGTTCCCGATGGACTGGACGAGCAGGAAGTCGCCGTCCGGGTCGCTGTCGTTCTGCAGGACTTCGACGGTCAGCATGGAGCCTTCGCTGGCGACGGCGCTGTCATCCTGAGCGATCGGAGCCTGGTTCACGTGGGTCACGACCACGGAGACCTCCGCAGTGGCCGTCCCTCCGTGGCCATCCGAGACGGTGTATTCAAAGGTGTCCGTGCCGCTGAATCCGGGATCCGGCGTGTACGCCACGCCCGTCCTCTCATTCGACACCGCACCGTGGGAGGGCTGGGCGACCGCCTGGACCGTGAGCCCATCGCCGTCCGGATCCCGATCGTTGCTCAGAACAGCGATCGTCACGGACGCACCCTCATGGGTCATTGCGTTGTCGTCTTGCGCGATGGGAAGGTCGTTGACGGCGACGATCGTTACCCGAGCGGTCGCCACCGCCGTGCCGCCGTTCCCGTCCGCCACTGT
The DNA here is from genome assembly GCA_903859225.1 of uncultured bacterium. Lineage (GTDB taxonomy): Bacteria > Bipolaricaulota > Bipolaricaulia > UBA7950 > UBA9294 > CAIOGO01. The sequence goes on along the minus strand of CAIOLV010000006.1, from coordinate 4,297 downwards.
GTACGTGAAGGCGTCTTCGCCGAAGTAGTTCGGGACCGGAGTGTAGACGATGCTCGATCCGGCGCGGATCGTCGCACCGTGGAGCGGCTGTGAGTTCGACTCAATCCCTAGTGGATCGCCATCCGGGTCCACATCGTTGGCTAGGACCGCAATCATCACTGGGGTGTCTTCGAGGGTCGAAACGCTGTCATCTTGGGCGATCGGGAGGTCGTTCACGCTCGTCACATCGACGCTGACGGCCGCCGAGGCGCTTCCTCCCTGACCGTCGATGACGATGTAGGCAAAGCCGTCGAGGCCGTGGTAGCCCGCGGCCGGCGTGTAGATCACGGTCGATCCGCTGATCTCCGCTGCCCCGTGGGTTGGCAGTGAGACGGATTGAAGGGTGAGTGCGCCGCCGTCGGGGTCACTGTCGTTCGCGAGCACGAAGATCGCGACCGGAGTGTCCTCGTCCGTCGAGGCGCTGTCGTCGTGTGCGAGAGGGACGCCGTTCACCGCTACGACGGCGATCGTGATCGTCGACGTTGCAGTCCCCCCTTGCCCGTCCGCCACGGTGTATGCGAACGCGTCCGCCCCGTGGAAGTCCCTGTTCGGCGTGTAGGTCACGCTCGTTCCACTTCTCACGAGCGAGCCGTTGCCCGGCTGCGTCACAGATTGGAGTGCGAGGGGATCTCCGTCCGGATCCGTGTCATTGGCGAGGACCGAGATCATCACAGGGACGCCCTCGTCCGTCGCCACGCTGCCGCCGCGAGCCACAGGCGGATGGTTCACTGTGGCGACGCCGATGGTGATGCTGGCCGTCGCCGTCCCTCCCTGACCGTCAGTGACGACATACGTGAAGACGTCGACGCCGCTGAAGCCCATGGCGGGTGTGTAGCTCACGGCCGAGCCGTGGATCTCGGCTGTCCCGTTGGCCGGCGACGACACCGATTGGATCGCCAGACCGTCGCCGTCCGAGTCGCTGTCGTTCTCAAGGACCGCGATCGTCACCGCGACGTCCTCCAACGTCGACGCACTGTCGTCCTGCGCCACGGGGGCATCGTTGACGGAAGTGACGTGGATCGTGATCGTCGAGCTCGCCGTCCCACCATGTCCGTCCGACACCGTGTACGCGAACGCGTCGGTGCCGTTGAAGTCCTTGTCAGGAGTGTAGACCGCCGTCGTTCCGCTCGTCACAACCGTTCCATGGCCCGGCTCCGCCACAGACTCGAGAAGGAGGAGATCTCCGTCCGGGTCCGTGTCGTTGGCAAGGACGGAGATCGACAGCGCGACGTCTTCGTCTGTCGAGACGACGCCTCCCTCGGCCCTCGGCGCATGGTTGACCGAAGCAACAGCAACGGTGACGGCCGCAGTCGCCACCCCGCCGTGACCATCCGCCGCAGTGTAGGTGAACGTGTCGACGCCGTGGAAACCGGTGCTCGGGGTGTACATCACAGTCGTCCCGTGGTTCGCCACCGAGCCGCTCCCAGGCTGCGTCACAGACTCGATGGCCAGAACGTCTCCGTCTGGATCGCTGTCGTTGGCAAGGACGGAGACCGTCACGGCGACGTCCTCGTCCGTCGACGCGCTGTCGCCCTGAGCGACGGGGGCGTCGTTGACCGCAGTGACGACGATCGTGACCGTCGCGCTCGCCGTCCCTCCGTGCCCGTCCGACACCGTGTAGGTGAACGTATCGGCGCCGTTGAAGTCCACGTCCGGAGTGTAGATCGCGGTCGTCCCGCTCTTCGTGACCACTCCATGGACGGGCTGTCCCGTGGACTCGAGGGTGAGGGCATCTCCATCCGGATCGGTGTCATTGGCGAGAGCCGGGATCGACACGGCGGTGTCCTCGTTCGTCGAGGCGCTGTCGCCCTGAGCGACGGGAGCATCGTTGACCGCGGCGACGAGGATCGTGACCGTCGCGCTCGCCGTGCCGCCGCGCCCGTCCGATACCGTGTACGTGAACGCGTCGACCCCGTTGAAATCCCTGTCCGGGGTATAGGTCGCCGCCGTTCCGCTCGTCACAACCGTTCCATGACCGGGCTGTCCCACCGACTCGAGGGTGAGATGATCTCCGTCCGGATCCGTGTCATTGGCGAGGACCGGGATCGTCACCGCGACGTCCTCGAACGTCGACGCACTGTCGTCCTGCGCCACGGGGGCATCGTTGACCGCTGCGACGTGGATCGTGATCGTCGCGCTCGCCGTCCCACCATGTCCGTCCGAGACCGTGTACGCAAAGGCGTCCTCGCCGTTGAAGTCCTTGTCAGGAGTGTAGACCGCCGTCGTCCCACTCGTCGCCACGGTCCCGTGGCTGGGCTGCGTCACGGAGTCGAGGGTGAGGGGATCACCGTCCGGATCCGTATCGTTGGCGAGGACGGAGACCAAGAGCGCAACGTCCTCGTCCGTGGAGACACTGCCTCCGTGTGCCGTCGGCGCGTCGTTCACCGACGCGACCGTGACGCTCACCGCCGCCCTCGACGTCCCTCCGAGCCCATCCGAAACGGTGTACGTGAACGTGTCGACGCCGTGGAAGTCACCACTTGGGATGTACGTCAGGGCCGTCCCATGGTTCGCTACCGAGCCGTTTTCAGGCTGCGTCGCCGACTCGATCGTCAGGGCATCTCCGTCTGGATCGCTGTCGTTGGCCAGCACGGAGACCGTCACGGCGACGTCCTCGTCCGTCGACGCGCTGTCGTCCTGAGCCAACGGCGCGTCGTTCACGGCAGTAATGCGAACTGTGACCGTCGCGCTCGACGTCCCGCCGTGCCCGTCCGACGCCGTATACGTGAACGTGTCGACGCCGTAGAAGTTGGGGTTCGGCGCGTACTGGAGCGAAGTCCCGAGGTTCGACACTCGCCCGTGTGCCGGAACACCTGCGAAGTCCACGATGATGGTGTCCCCGTCGGGATCGCTGTCGTTCGCCAGGACATCGATCTGCACTGGCGTATCCTCTGCCGTCGTCGCCTCGTCAGCCACCGCTAGGGGCGCGTCGTTCGTTGGGCTGATGACGAAGCTCACGGTCGCCGCGTTCGAGTCCTTGAAGGTGTCGTTCGCTCTGTAGGTGAACGAGTCATCTCGTGTCTCCGACCCATCGTGGACGTAGACGAATGAACCATCAGAGTGCAGTGTAAGGGCGCCGTGACGGACCCCCGAGATGAGGACGGCCTCGAGGGGCCTGCCCGGCGTGGCCTGATCGTTGGCGAGCACGCCGCGAACCGGCACGCTCAGGGTCCCGCCCTCCGCGATGTTGTAGAGGTCGTCGATCGCGATCGGTGGGTCGTTGCACAGCACGGTCACCGTGACTCGAGCCACATTCGACGTAGCTCCGTCGTTGTCTCGAATCGTGTACTCGAAGACGTTGTCCCCGCACCCTCCAACTGCAGGCGTGTACGTCACGATTCCCGTTCCAGGATGCACGCTCAGGGAGCCCGATCCCGGGTTCTTGGTGATCGTGATCGACCCCAGATCGAGGCTTCCGTCGAGGTCACGGTCGTTGCCAACGATGTTGATCGCGGCGGCCGTTCTTGCATCGGTCGTCGCCGTGTCGTCGCTCGCTACGGGCGCCACGTTCCGGACGACGGTGACCGTGACCGCGGCTTCGTTGGATGTCGCCCCATCGTCGTCACGGACGGTGTAGCGGAACGAGTCCTCACCGCTTGCTCCGGGCGTCGGGGTGTACGTCACCGTGCCCATCGTCGGATCCACGACCGCCGACCCGGACGCGGGTCCTCGCGTGATCGTCACCGTCGAGCGATTGAGGGTCCCGTCCTTGTCCGCATCATTCGCCAGGACGTCGACCTTCACCGACTCGTTCTCATTCGTGCTCGCGCGGTCGTCCTCGGCGATGGGAGGGCTGTTCTTGTCAGCCAGCATCGGCCCCGGACCTGAGAGCGGTGCGCCTCCGGTCGCCTCCTTCCCGGCCTTCACGCCAATGGATGTCGAGACGACGCTGTACCAACCATCCAGGGTGAACGTGACGCTGCGCGTCTCGTCGTCCTTGTAGCCACCATCGAACTTTAATCCGTAGACGCGCGTCGTGGGGTCGGTGTTCACTTCGTATCGCTCCGAGCAACTGATCACGTTCGACGCCCGCAGGAGCGACGGATCGAATCCCAGCACCCAGTGGCTGAGGGCGGGCTTCCTGCCCGACGTGACATTGTAGGACCATGTTGACGTTCCGTTGCTGTTGTACGTGACGCCCCGGAACTCGAACGAATGGTTGTCGACGCGCAGCACGTCGCCCGCCGACGCAGCCAGCGAGAAGCCCACGACGACAATCACAAGCGCCAGCCACCCGCTTCCCCACAAGACCCGAGAT
>CAIOLV010000005.1 GCA_903859225.1 uncultured bacterium | reverse complement strand
GGCCACTCTCAAGTCACCCAACATGTGGGTCCGTCAGCCCTCTGCAAGCGGAGGTTGCTATTGCGGTAGTCTGGGAGCAAGAAGCTGCTAGGCATGTGGACACGTGTGACCCGCCCCGGTTGACGGTCCACTTCGCAAGCTAGTCTACCCTGCCTCCGGCGACGCCGGCTAACGCCTCAGGTGCGGGCGGCCAGTAGCCGAGACTGCTGTGGGGACGGATCGTGTTGTACTCACGTCGCCAGTTCTCGATCAGCACCTTGGCCTCCTCGAGCGTGTAGAAGATCTCCCTGTTCAGCAATTCGTCGCGAAGCTTCCCATTGAAGCTCTCGTTGTACCCATTCTCCCACGGGCTCCCCGGCTCGATGAACAGCGTCTCAACCCCGAGATCTTGCAGCCACCCCCGCACTGCTCTCGAACAGAACTCCGGCCCGTTGTCCGACCGGATGTGCTCCGGCGCACCTCGCTCGACGAACAGATCAGCCAGTGTCTCGATCACGTCCTCTGACTTCAGCGTCCGGCCCGGCACGATCGCCAGGCACTCGCGGCTGTACTCGTCGACCACTGTCAGCATCCGTAGAGGCTTCCCGTCGTGGGTTCGGTCGGCCACGAAGTCGTACGCCCACACGTGGTCGGTGTACTCCGGTCGCAGCCGTAGACACGAGCCGTCGTTGAGCCACAGCCTTCCCCGCTTCGGCTGCTTCTGTGGCACCTTCAATCCCTCGCGCCGCCAGATCCGCTCCACTCGTTTGTGGTTGACCTCCCACCCCTCGTGTTGAAGGAGAGCGGTGACGCGCCGGTAGCCGTAGCGACCGTACCGACTCGCGAGGGTGACGATCGCTGCGCCCAAAGGCTCCTCGTCATCCTTCGCCTGAGGTACGTGCCGCTGCACGGAACGATGCTGCCCAAGGACCCGACACGCGCGCCGCTCTGACACCTGGAGCTTCTCACAGACGACGTGAACGCAGGCTCGGCGGCGTTCGGGGCTCAGAAGTTTCTCCGGGCGGCCTCCTGAAGGATCATCTTGTCCAGAGTGAGATCCGAGACGGCTTTGCGCAGCCGGCCGTTCTCCTTCTCCAGCTCGCGCAGTCGCTTCACCTGCGTGACCTTGAGCCCGCCGTACTCCTTGCGCCAGCGGTAGTACGTCACCTCGTGGATCTCGATCGCCTTCGCGACGTCGGCGACCTTGGCTCCCTGGCTCAGCAGAACATCGGCCTCACGCAGCTTGGCGATGATCTCCTCTGGTCGGTACCGCTTCCTCGACATCTTTGCCTCCCTTCCTCCCGATCCTAGCACTCAATTCGGACCGTTCCGGAGGGGGCAGGCCAGGGGTTCTCACCGCTCGCTACAAGCGGGAGAGGAGGATGGCGACTGGAGTGGCTCGATGGTCCTCCAGCCGCTGGGGAGTTCGCGGACGCGAACTCCTTCCTCGGGGTGAGACTTCTCACCGCCGCACCCAAGAGGGAACCCTGAGAGGGAGGATCTCCTCAGGGTTCCCTTTTGGGAGTGGAGGACGATCTTAG
>CAIOLV010000004.1 GCA_903859225.1 uncultured bacterium | reverse complement strand
GAGGCCTTCCTGAGCTACGACTTCGACATGGTCGGCGGTGGAACGGTCGATCTCGTCACGCTCAACGACACGCAGTGGTGTGGATACCGATGCGAACACCGGCGAATCCAGGAGGGACTGGCGCAATGGTCAGGGCGAGTCTCGACGACGTGAGAAGAAGGGTTGTGGGGATCGATGCAGAGGTAACGCTGCTCGATGGTTCGAAGCGCCCGTACATCAACTTCGACAATGCGTCGACTACGCCCTGCCTCGGCAGAGTGCTCGAGCGCACGGCGGAGTTCCTCCGCTGGTACGGTAGCGTTGGGCGAGGCGCAGGCTTCAAGAGTGACGTCTCTACGACCGCGATGAGCGATGCGCGCGCGTCGCTTGCCTCCTTCGTTGGCGCCGACCTTGCCGCCCATACGGTCATCTTCACGAAGAACACGACGGAGGCACTCAACAAGCTTGCGCACCGATTCCCGTTCGCGGCCGGGGACGTCGTGCTCTGCTCGCTGATGGAGCACCACTCCAACGACCTTCCGTGGCGCGCCGCCGCGGAGGTGGAACGGATCGGCATCGATCGGACGGGGCGACTCGACCTCATGCACTTGGAGCGCCAACTAGGCAAGCTTGGAGGGCGTGTCCGGCTGGTCGGCGTCACCGGGGGATCGAATGTGACGGGTTACATCAACCCGATTCACGACATCGCAGAGATGGCCCACGCCGCGGGCGCCCAAGTCGTGGTCGATGCAGCTCAGCTCGCAGCTCATCGGACGATCCAGATGGGGCCAGCCGGCGGGGCTCGAAGCATCGACTACCTTGCGTTCGCCGGCCACAAGATGTACGCGCCGTTCGGCGTGGGCGTCCTCGTTGGTCTCAAGGAGGCCTTCCTGAGCTACGACTTCGACATGGTCGGCGGTGGAACGGTCGATCTCGTCACGCTCAACGACACGCAGTGGTCAGGGCTTCCTGCGCGGGAGGAGGCTGGGAGTTTGAACGCCGTCGGCATCGTCGCTCTTGCTGAGGCTGCTTGGTGTCTTCAGGAGATCGGCCTCGATCGAATCGCCGAGCACGAAGCCGCACTGACGGCACGGTTCCTGCGAGGACTGCACGAGATCGACGGGATCATCGTCCACGGCGACGACGATCCGGACCGCGCGACGGAACGCCTCGGCGTTGTGCCATTTGAGGTACGAGGAATGCCGCACCAGTTGGTTGCCGCGATTCTTGCTGCAGAGGGTGGAATCGGAGTTCGTACCGGTTTGTTCTGTAGTCATCCGTACATGCTTGAGGTCATGGACTACGGCACTGCGCGCGTCGCTGGACTGAAGAAGGAGCTGGCCGCCGGAGTCCGTGCCAAGCTGCCGGGTTTCACACGCGTGAGCTTCGGGCTCTACAACACCGAATTGGAAGTGGATGCCCTGCTCGACCTGCTGGTACGACTGGCGAGCGGGCGATACGCTGGGGAGTACACGCAGGATCTGGCGTCGGGAGCCTTCCACGCCAAGGGCCATGCCCGCGGAGTGGAAGACGCTTTTGCCTTGGGCAGGTAGCGCGAGACCGAGATGTTCGCGCCATGCTTCGTACAACGATTTGGCTCGCTGGAATGCCGCGGCAGGGTCCTCTAGAAAGGCCCTGCAGGTCATGATGGACAAGGCGGCGTGGTTAAGCCGTCTCCAGCTGCTCTCTCCCTCGAGCTAGCTTCGGCACAGGCACCCTACCCAGAGCCCGAGGTTGGCGGGCCGCTCGCCGTCCGAGCACAAATGGTGCCGGACGCCGAAAACCCGTGTCTCATCCGCTCGAACTACTCGACCGACGCTCGGGTCTCTCTCTTGTCTTCGTACATCTTCATGTCAGCTTCGTCAAGGACCTCGTCCATGGTTCGGCCGCTTCCTGAACTCCAGTGAGCGCTTCCGATAGCCAGGGTCACAGGGAATTCCAGCAGCGGGTTCGCGTCGTTCCGCCGGCTAACCTCTTCGAGGATGCGGCTCTTGACGACGTCCGTTTCTCCGTTCGTTTCTGGGAGGATGACCAAGAACTCGTCGCCACCGTAGCGGACCAGGATGTCCGAGGTACGGATGCTCTGCTGGACGACGGAAGCCACGGCCCGGAGCACCTCGTCCCCCATGGCGTGGCCGAACCGATCGTTGATCTCCTTGAACCGATTGACGTCGATCATCAGGAAACCGACCGGGTGGGCATATCGTTGCGATCGGCCGGCTTCTCGCTCAAGCAGCTCGTCGAGAGCGTAACGATTGAGGACTCCGGTGAGAGGGTCGTGCCGCGCCATGCGCGCAAGTTCCTCTTCGAGCTGCTTGCGGACCAGCGCCTCGCCGATGTGCGCCGCGATGCCTTCAAGCTGCTCGATGTCCGAGAGAGAGAAGACCCCCTTCCTGCGATCGTTGAGCTGAAACAGGCCGACGATCTTGCCCTTCGCGCGGATTGGCACGAGTGCCACGGAGGCATATCCCGTGTGGATGCACGTGTTGCGGGGGCGATGCCGCGGGTCCTGCTCTGCGGGCAGCCCGAGTATCGGGAACGAGTCGTTCGTCCAGAAGCTGCCCCCTCTCGTGAAGAGTGGATTGGCGGGGTCGGTTCCGCCAGAGACGACGAGCCCGCACGTGCATTCCAGGCTCAGATTGCCCGCTGCATCTCGGCACACCCCGCCGTCCTTGCCACGCTCGAGGAGCGTGTTCTCCGTCAGCAGGAAGTCCTGAGAGAAGCCTTCCTGAACGAAGTACGGGAAGTCGTCCCCTTCCTGCAGGCGCATCCCCACGGCGTCAGCCCCCGTCCTCGATTTCAGCGCGCTCAGAACGCGCTCGATCGAGTCTTTGAGTGGCCGTGGCTCGTTGAGGATCGTGAGGATCTCGCCAGTCAGCGTGCGGTACAAGTCCGCCTGCTTGCGTTCGGTGATGCGGCCGAGCCGCTCGGCGACGGCATCGATGAGCTGCCGCTCTTCCTTCAGGAAGGGGCCTTCGTCTTCTTCCGGCCTTTCTGCGAGGTAGCGGACTTCGATGCTCCCGATAGCGGCCCCGTCCACTTCGACCGCCGCAGACTGCTTCCACGGGGTGTCTGCGAAGTTGTCTGTCTGGTAGATGCGGCCGCCCACGGTGACTCTGGCACAGGCGATGTCCTCGTGCTGCCAGCTGCGCGGGAGGACATGCGTGAGAGCCTGATACACCTCGTCCAGAGAAGCGTTCTTTCTCTCCGCGATCTCAGCAAGGCTGTAGAACGCGCGCAGCTCCTTCAGGCGCTCACGAAGGTCATGCTCCACTCGCTTGCGCGCGGTGACGTCTCGCGCAATGCCGAGGACCAGACGTCGCCCCCCGATCTTCACGGGGTGCGTTCGTATCTCGAGTGGCACGCGGGTCCCGTCCCTGCAGGTCAGGACCAACTCGTCCGGTCCGGTCGAGTGCCCGACAAGGTTCTTGGCTAGGAGTGTTGCGGCCTTTCGCAGGTCCTCTGTGGATAGGAGCTTCAGCGCGAGGAAGCTCTTGCCAACCAGTTCGTCTCTCTTGTAGCCGGTGATAGCTTCCGCAGCGGCGTTGCCGTCCACGAAGGTTCCCTTCAGGTCGGAGAGGTAGTACGCGTCGGGGGCATGCTCGAACAGGGCCTGGAATCTCTCTTCGGAACTCTTCAGCCTCTTGTTGTCCCGCTCAAGCTCGCGAACTCGCTCACGCAGGAGCTGCAGCTGATCCTCGCTTCCGTCACCCTTCTCGCTGTGTCTGGCCACGGTTCGCCTCCGGCGAACGGAACGCACGTGTACGTAGTCTAGCTCAGGCGGCGTTCCGTAGGCTAGGCCACGGGACGCCCTACGCAAGGAGTCGCCCCTCGTTCGGCTGTCGAACGAGGGGCGCGGTCCATGTCCTCTTCTGCGTCTAGAACAGATTGAGCGACGCGGAGACCGACACGTCAACGGTCCACGCCGGCGCCGTTGGCAACTTGGAGAGCGACGCCTGAAGTCCTATATCGGCCTTCCCGACGACAAACGCAACGAGCAGCGTCAGCGAGTGGCTGGTGCTGGCGTCGAGGTTGAGCGGCTGGACGCGCTGGCAACTGTACGTCGCCTGCAATGAACTCGTTTCCGAAAGAGCCCGGTCGTAGGACGCTCGAACGGTCAGCGTGTTCTCGTTCAGGATATCGAACGGACCGGAGAACCTGGCGCGGAACTCGAGTTGACTCGCTGGATCCGGAGCTAGCGCGGCGTCGGCGGACGCCGTCAGGAGGACATCACTCGAACCTCCGTACGGGTCCACGAGCTGGTACCCCAGTCCGGCCTGTACAGCCCAGCCGCAGTTCCGCTCGTCGCCGGTGGCAAGGATGACGTCCTCGACCATCAACACCTGCCTCGGGGCCAGAGCGATGCCGGCCGCGGTCTGAATGATGCTGACAACATCCGCCGCGAGGTCCTTGACGGACGAGTACTCCGCCTTGCGGCCGATCGCATCCGCGATCTTCATGAGCGTGTCTCCGTCGAGCGACGCCGTGATAGCGTCCGCTTTCCGCAGCTCCTTGTCGATCGTGAACGCCTTGGCGAGCGGCGTCACGTCGGAGAATCTGCCGTAGCCGGCTCCGACGCTGACGTCGATTCCCGGCTGAGGTTGTCCGGTCGCTACGGCGGCCTCAAGGCCGCCGAACGCGAACAGAGGGGCATCCTGGGTCAGGTAGTAGCGGAACGTCCCCGAGACGTCGCCGAGGCCCGACGACGGCAGGAGCCCGGTCACGAGGACCTCGCCGTTTCCGGCGAGGGTGAATCCGATGTCCGGCGAGTCGTAGAGCTGGCTGAAGGCCAGAGCGGCGCGCCCGCCGCTCTCGTCGACTCCCACCGTCGCCCCGTCGTCGAAATAGCGATAGCTGAACGAGAGCCCGAGATCCGTCAGGCTTGTCTCCGGTGAGACGTAGTCGCAGAGGTTGATTGATGCCGCCATCGCGGTGGCGCCCACAACCAGCAGTGCGATCCCCAGAAGGGCTATCCTCCTCATGACTAACCACCTCCGGAGCAAGTGTAGGCACAGAGCTGCGCGGGAAACAAAAGACCGAGCAGCCGGCGGTCTCCCTGGCGCGCTGACGGGACAAAGCTGCCGACCCTGTCTCCCGCGGGCGGCGCGAGAAGCCCAAGGCCCCCGACCACTGCGCGTCCGATGCGAGGCCTCCGCGGCCGTGTCCCAGGGCCTTTGCCGAAGCTGCCTTCTCTCGTGCGGTCCTACTTCTTGCCTCCGAGGAGTCCGCCGAGCCCCTTGGCGATGTTTCCGAGTTCCGTTCCGCCTCCTGCCAGCAGGCTGTCAACCTGCCCGGCGATCGGCGCCGGCAGCTTCTTCTTCAGGAAGTCGGCGACGACTGTCACGACCTGCTTGGCGGTGTCTTCTTTCAATCCGAACTTCTGCCCGAGGAGCTTCACTAATTCGTCCATGGCTACGCCTCCCGATCTCTCGCGGCGCGATGGCGCGCGAGTCCGGAAACAGTGTGTTCCATGCGCTTGGCGCAGGCAAGTTCGCTCGCTGGGCCGGAAACCTCCCGGGAGAGGCCCCCTTCACGGCTGAACGGGTTCTGCATAGACTCACTTCGTACATGTGGCGGAGGAGGTGCCGAGATGTGGAAGGATTTCCGTGACTTCATCAAGAGAGGAAACCTGGTGCAGTTGGCCGTCGCCTTCGTCATGGGCGCGGCCTTCGGAACGGTGGTGAGTTCGCTCGTCAACGATCTCATCATGCCGATCATCGGGAAACTCATCGGGAACGTCGACTTCGCGAATCTCTACGTCAACCTGTCCGGGACGACGTACGAGTCGGCGTCGGCGGCCCGCCAGGCGGGCGCTGCGGCGATCTACTACGGCGCGTTCGTCAACACGCTGATCAACTTCCTTGTCATCGCGTTGGTCATCTACTTCGTCGTCAAAGCCTACCAGCGCTCCGAGAAACCGAAACCAGGCGCAGCTCCCACGACCAAAGCGTGCCCACACTGCAAGACAGACATTCCCATCGCGGCAACCCGGTGCCCGCACTGCACGTCGCAGCTGAGTTAGACTGATCTGCCACTTCGCCGGCCGGCGGGGTGTGACCATCCCGCCGACCGGAAGTCGGGGAGGGATGGATGCCGCGTACTGCGAGACCCGACGACCCGGGCAAGAAGCCACGGCGCGTGCTAGGCGCGCGCAGCGACCCGCCCGACGTCGCCGCGTACGAGCAGTTCATGGACATCACGAGCGACTGCGTGTGGCGTTTCGACGTTGTCCCATCTGTGTCGACGAAGCTGCCCCCACGCGAGCAGGCGATAGCCTTTTTGGGGCGCGCGCGCCTTGGTTTCTGCAACAGCGCTTTCGCGCAGTTCTGTGGGTTCGAGACTCCGATGGAAATCATCGGAAGGCCTATCGGAGACATCTTCCCCGAGGCGGGAAGCGAGATGGTCGAGTTCGTCGCGCAGATCGTGGCCAAAGGGTACCGGTGCACGAAGCTCGAGCTTGCCTCGCCGACCTCCGAAGGCAACACCGTCTGGACGCTGAACAATGTCGCCGGCGTCGTCAAGCGCGGTCGGCTCGTCGCCTGCTGGGGAGCGGCGATCGACATCTCGGAGGCCAAAGCGATCGAGGCTGCGCTTCGTGCGGGTGAAGAGCGGCTCAACCTAGCTCTCTCCGCGGCAAGCGACGGCGTCTACGACATCGACCTTCGCACCGGCGAGTCCTACTACAGCCCTGGCTACTACACCATGCTGGGATTCGCTCCCAACGAGTTTCCGCCGAGTCAGGAGGCATGGGAAGGCCTGCTGCACCCGGAGGACAAGCAGCGCGCACTCGACATGCTCGCTCGCTGCGTGACTGGCGACGCCCACGAAGCGGAGACGGAGTTTCGACTACACACGAAGGGTGGCGAATGGCGGCACATCGTGAGTCGCGGAAGGGTTGTCGCGCGGGACGAGGACGGAACGCCCCGGAGGCTCGTGGGCACTCACCGAGATGTCACCGCCCAGTGGGAGGCCGGCGAAGAAGTGCGCCGAGAGCGGGACCGCGCCCAGGCCTATCTTGACATCGCCGAGGTCATGCTCGTCGCGCTCGATCACCGAGGACGGATTGCGCTCATCAATCGCAAGGGGTGTCAACTTGTCGGCTTCGACGAACCGAGCGAGCTCATCGGCAAGGACTGGTTCGAGACGTGCGTTCCACGGAGCGACGCAGAGAGGGCGCGTGAGGTCTTCGGCAGGTTGATGGCGGGTGACGTCGCCCCCGTCGAACGCTACGAGAACCCCATCGTAGCGCGGTCAGGCGAGTTGAGGGAGATGGCTTGGCACAACGCTCTCCTACGCGACAGCGACGGCCGAGTCGCTGGAACGCTGAGCTCCGGCGAGGACATCACCGAGCGCCACAAGGCGGAAGAGACGCTGGGGAAGACCGCGTCGCTCCTCTCGAAATCTGAGGAGATCTCTCACGTTGGCAGCTGGGAACTGGATCTTGTCGCCGATCGACTGATCTGGTCCGACGAACTCTACCGGATCTTCGGGCTTGCACCGCAGGAGACGCCTCCCTCAAACGAGACGTTCTATAGCATCCTGCATCCGGAGGATCGGGAGGCTGTCGGCGCTGCCTACGAGGATGCCCTGGCTGAGGGGAAAGACGCCTACGAGAACCTGCACCGCCTGATTCGTCCACGAACCGGCGAGGTCCGCTCCATCCACGAGAAGTGCGTTTTCGTGCGAGACGGGGCAGGCACCCCCGTGCGGGTCTTTGGAATCGTACAGGACATCACAGAGCGCCAGCGCGCTGAGGCAGCAGTCCTGGCGAGCGAGGAGAAGTACCGGCTCCTCGTGGAGAACGCGACCGAAGCCGTCTTCGTTGCTCAAGATGGCATGCTGAAGTTCCTAAATCCCGCGACGGCGCGGATCATCGGGCGAAGCACCGAGGAACTCCGGGCTCGACCGTTCGCGGAGTTCATCCACCCGGACGACTGCGCTTTCGTCATGGAACGCCATCGCCGTCGGCTCGTCGGGGAGGGCGTGGAGGGGGCGTACGGCTTTCGTGTAGTCCACGCCGACGGGATCCCGCGCTGGGTGGAGATCAGAGCGGTCCAGATCGAGTGGGAAGGCCGTCCTGCGTCGCTGAACTTCGTCAGCGACATCAGCGAACGCCGCGCAGCGGAGGAGGCGCAGCGAGGGAGTGAAGAGCGGTTCCGCCGGATCTTCGAGGAGAGTCCGATCGGCATGGTGACTGTCGGGCTCGACTTCCGCTTCACGCGGGCGAACAGCGCTTTCTGCGACATGATCGGATACACGGAGAGCGAGCTCCTCACCAAGAGTTTCGTTGACATCACCCATCCGGAGCACGTGGGCAGCGACGTCGAGTCCGTGAAGCGAGTCGCTCGGGGGGAGATTCCGTCGTACCGAACCGAGAAGCGGTACATCCGGAAGGACGGCCGTATCGTGTGGGGTGCCCTCACGGCGACCGCCATGCGTGACGCGGGCGGACGAGTCCAGTACTTCTTGTCGATGATCGAAGACATCACCGCGCGGAAGCAGACGGAGGCCGCACTCGCAGAGAGCGAGCGGAAATACCGCGATCTGGCCAATGACCTCCCGACGTGCGTGTTCGAGGCGGGGCTCGACGGCCGAGTGACGTACGCCAACCGAACGGGCCTCGAGTGGTTCGGATACGCCGAGGAGGAGATCGTCGGCCACAAGAGGATCACCGACATGGTCGCTGAGGGCGAGCGGGAGCGGGCGGTGAGAACCATGCGCCGCGCCGTCGAGGACGGCGAGATCCCGGCTGGCGAGTACACGGCGGTGCGACGAGATGGGTCCACGTTCCCCGCGCTCGTCTCGTCGCGCGCGATCATGCACGAGGGGAAGCCCGTCGGTGTTCGCGGCATTCTGATCGACATCACCGAACGTGTGGAGGCCGCGCGCCGCGTGGAACGAGCGCTGGCGGGGACCATCCACGCTCTCGCCATAACCACGGAGATGAGGGACCCGTACACGGCCGGCCATCAGGAGCGGGTCACCAAGCTGGCCGTCGCGATCGGAAGGAAGATGGAGCTTCCGGAGATCCGCCTCGAGGGCCTGCGCGTCGCCGGACAGCTACATGACGTCGGTAAAGTCTCCGTTCCGGCGGAGATCCTCAGCAAGCCGACGGGGCTCACGCAGATCGAGTTCGCCCTGGTGAAGTCGCATCCCGAGACCGGGCACGTCATCCTGCGAGAGATCGAATTCCCTTGGCCCGTTGCGACCATCGTGCTCCAGCACCATGAGAGGATGGATGGGTCAGGGTACCCGAGCGGTCTGCGCGGCGAGGAGGTCCTTCTCGAAGCGCGGATCCTTGCCGTGGCGGACACCGTGGAGGCGATGGCGTCCCATCGCCCGTACCGTGCGGCCTTTGGAATTGCGGAAGCGCTGGCCGAGGTCGCGCGCGGTTCCGGGAGTTCCTTTGACGCGGGCGTTGCGTCCGCCTGCCAAGCGCTGTTCGCGGAGGACGGGTTCCAATGGGATGCCTAGTGGCGTGGCGCGGGCTCTCCTGCCAGACCGCCACGGACACGTCCGGTGCGTGCCACCGCGGGGCGATTCCGACGTCCTTGGCGTAGAATCTCGGCGGCGGATCCGCCTCGCTGACCGCGGGTCGGCGCAGGTGAGGGAGGATGGGATCGATGAAGAGGTTCTACGTTATTGTCAACCCCGTGTCGGGGCGCGGGGCGGGCGAGCAAGCGATTCCGCGCGTTGAGGCGGCTCTGCGCGCCGCCGAGCTTGACCACATGCTCGTCCGCACCGAGCATCCGTGGCACGCGGCGGAATTGGCGCAACAGGCGTCGGCCGACGGGTTTGACGTCGTGGTGGCCGTCGGCGGCGATGGAACGGCCAACGAGGTCCTGAACGGCCTCATGCAGGCGAAGAGCGCTCATGGGCGCTGCGCCGTGATGGGCGTCATTTCCGTCGGGCGAGGGAATGACTTCGCTTTCGGTGTCGGCGTCCCGCGCGAGCTCGACGCCGCATGCCGCGTCCTGGCTTCGGAGCATGTGCGGATGATCGACGTGGGGCGCGCCGTCGGCGGCGACGTCCCGCAAGGCCGGTACTTCGGGAACGGCGTGGGAATCGGATTCGACACCGTCGTCG
>CAIOLV010000003.1 GCA_903859225.1 uncultured bacterium | reverse complement strand
TGCGTGGCGAAGCTCGTTGCGCCGCCGTCGTCGCCGACGAGCAGCGTGACGGTGAATGAACTCGCCTGCGCGTACATGTGCGTGACGGGAGAACCCGAGCCGGTCGTGCCGTCGCCAAACAGCCATTGATACCGAACGAGCTGCCCGTCCACGTCAGACGACGCCGAGCCGTCGTAGATGACGGCAAAGCCCGACGCGGCGCTCGCGCGGTAGGCGGAGATGCGCGCAACGGGTGCCGCGTTTGCCGCCGCCGCGAACGGCGCGGCCGCGACCGCCACGAACATGACGAGAGCCACGAGAGCACCTATCCGTCTTGGCATACACTCTCCCATCCCTCGGGACTGGACGGATTGTACAGGAAGACGCCGTTGTGGCGAGCCCCGGCGCGCCATAGCGAGGGGCTGGCGCTTCGCTACACTACTTGCGTGATCCATGAGATCCGCGCCAAGACGCTCCTCTCCCGCGTGAGCGGGATCGATACGTGGTTCGGCCTCGACTTCGGCGTGAACCTATACCGAGGCTGTCAGCACCACTGCATCTACTGCGACTCACGCAGCCAGTGCTACGGCAACGACCGGTTCGACGAAGACGTCCTCGTCAAGGCGAACGCGATCGACATCCTGCGGGGCGAACTCCGACGAAAGCGGGCGCGAGGAATCGTCGGAACCGGGTCGATGAACGATCCGTACATGCCGCTCGAAGAGAAGGAGCGGCTGACCGAGCGAGCGCTCGACGTCATCGCCGAGCACGGATTCGGCGTCCACGTCATCACGAAGAGCACGCTCGTGCTGCGCGACGTCGCGCTCTTGCAGAAGATCGCGCGACGCTCGACGGCCGCGGTGTCCCTCACTGTCACGACGGCCGACGACGATCTCGCGCGCCGGATTGAGCCAGGAGCTCCGCCGCCATCGGAGCGGTTTCGCGCCCTTCGTGAGCTGGCGAACGCCGGCATCGAGGCGCGCGTCGCGCTCATGCCCGTTCTTCCCTTCCTCGAGGATTCGTGGGACAACGTTCGGGCCATCGTCGAAAGGGCGAGCGAGTGCGGTGTGATGGCGATCGTGGCGTCCTTCGGCGTGACGCTGCGCGATCGCCAACGGGACTACTTCTACGCGCGCCTCGACGAGCACTTCCCGGGGTTGAGGGAGCGATACGAGGCGCAGTACGGCGATCGCTACGTCTGCCAGGCGCCGGGCGGTGAGGTGCTGCGGACTCGCTTCGAGGCCCTGTGTGCCGAACGTGGAATCCGCACCTCCGCGCGGCCGCTCTTGGCCCCCTCCGCGGTCGAGCCGCGACTGCTCGACTGAGATGCCACGGCTTCTCGCGCTTGCCCCGCGCGCTCTGCGGGATCGGCTTCGTCGCGCCGAGAACACGCCGTTTGACCGATCGGCGAGGGGACAACGTCCCACCGAGCGGCCCGCGGGTCCCTTTCCGTGCGCTCGCCGGCCGGGTACCTTGGATGGAGAAGATGACGTTCGTAAGAGAGAGGCGCGTGAGACGATGAAGTGGATCGCATTGCCGATCGTTCTCGTCGGCGCGGCGCTGTCGATTGTCGCGGTGTTGCTGCCGGGCGGCGATACGGCATCGTCGGCGCTGGCCGGGTATGAGGCGCTCCGCAGGGCGCAGGACGGTCTACCCCGGACCGTGGCCGGTCTCGAGCAGCTTGCCGGCCGCGACGGAGCCGTGGGCTGGGAGGCACGAATTCTGGCGGCGCGAGCGCGCGCCGCGGAGGCGGACTTCGCGGGCGCGGCTGACTTCTTGCGCCGCGCGCTCGAGCTCCGCGCAACGACGGCGCTGCGCGCCGAGCTGGGGACGATGCTAGAAGCCGCCGGGTTGCGAGTCGAGGCGAAGGCCGAATGGGAGAAGCTCCTGCCGAAGCCGGACGCTGTCCTTGCGATGATGCGGCTCGAGCCCGATGCGGTGCGCTTGGCGTCCATTCTCGTGACCGCAGGCCGGTACGCCGATGCTCTTCCGCTGGTGACGCCGGCGACGACGGACGCGGCGCGTTTGGCCCGTGCCCGCGCGCTCGCAGGCCTCGGGAAGTCGAACGATGCGGCAGCGGAGTTCGCGCGCTACCTGGAGTCGCACAAGAGCGAGACGGCGGTGCGCGTGGAGTACGGGCGCGCGGTCGAACGGGCTGGAGACTCCGACCGTGCCCTCGAAATCTATCACAGTGCCGGCGCGTCGGGCGCGTACCGCGAAGGCCTTCTCCTGGAGAGCCTCGGGCGAATTCGAGATGCCGTCGATGCGTACCAACGTTCTTCGGACTTGGAGGCGCACTGGCGCGCCGCGCGTCTCCTGGAGTCTCTCGGGGACGTCGCCGGTGCGCTCAAGATCTACGAGGCGCTCGCGGCCGGCACGCATCGGGTCCATGACGACGCCGCGCTGCGCGCCGTTCTGCTCCGGCGAGCATCAGGGAACGCCGAGCAGGCAGGGAGCCTCGCCGGTGGATTGCCCGCCGCATTCCAATGGATTCTCGGGTCGTACGTTCCGCCGGCGTTCGCGGCGGCGGCTCCAAGCGCCGTCTCTGCTCGTGTGACGGGCGCTCTCCGCGTCGCTGACGCCCTCGCGAAAGAGGGCAACGTCGAATGGGCGACGGCCGAGCTCGAATTCGCGTTCGTCGACGCCGACACCGCGGGACGCATTGCGATCGGTCAGTGGTACGCCAGACAGGGCGACGCTCGCCGCGCGTTCCAGATCGGGAGCGAACTCCTGGCGAAGACGCCGACGCGCGCCGTGTATGAGCTTGCTTACCCCAAGGCCTACTGGACGAGCGTGACGAAGTGGGCAGAGACGTACGAGATCGATCCCTACCTTGTGCTCGCCGTCATCCGCGAAGAATCGAACTACCTTCCGACCGCCGTCTCATCGTCGAACGCCGGCGGCCTGATGCAGCTCCTGCCGTCGACGGCGAAATGGATTGCGGAGTCGAAGTGCAAGCTCACCTACACAGCGGACCTTGCGTTCGACCCCGGGGCGAACATCCGCATGGGAACCTGGTACCTGTCGTACCTCGCCGGGCTCTACGACGGCGACATCGTGCGCGCTGTCTCCGCCTACAACGGCGGGAATGGGAACGTCGACCGTTGGACGGCGGCCGCCAAGGCAACGCGCCGCGCCGACGTGCCCGGAGCGCTTGCGTCGATCGAGACGCGCGAGTATCTGGCGAAGGTCCTCAACTCGTGGCTCGCCTACCGCACGCTCTACGCGCCGGATCCCACGTCCTGACCTCTTGACGCGCCTTTCGTCCCGCGCGGCGGGAATGGGCGGCGCCTTTCGCTCGGTATAATGACGCCACCACGCAGATTGCAGGAGGGCGCATGCGTACGTACCGAGTGGCAGTGCTTCCCGGGGACGGAGTGGGCGGCGACGTGCTCGCCGCAGCGAAGCGAGTTCTTGATGCGGTAGGGTTCAAGGCCGACTACCAGCACGGTGACATCGGCTGGGAGTTCTGGAAGGCGGAAGGAAACCCGCTTCCCGATCGCACCGTCAAACTCCTCCAGTCGACCGACGTCTGCCTGTTCGGGGCGATCACGTCGAAGCCGAAAGAAGAAGCAGCCGCCGAGTTGTCGCCTGCCTTGAAGGGAAAGGGCTACTCGTACGCGAGCCCGATCGTCGGGCTGCGGCAGCTGTTCGACCTTCACACGAACCTGCGCCCCTGCAAGGCGTACCCTGGGAACCCGCTCAATCTCCGCGATGACATCAATCTTGTGGTGTTCCGCGAGAACACGGAGGGACTCTACGCCGGCGTCGAATGGCATCCGATTCCCGACGGCGTGCGCCAGGCGTTGCGCGTCCATCCGAAGATGAAGCGGTTCGACGAGGTGTCGAACGACGACATGGCGATCTCGCTCCGGATCATCACGCGCAACGGATGCCGGCGCATCCTGCGCAGTGCGTTCGAGTACGCGAAAGCGAACGGGTACAAGACGGTGACCGTGGTCGAAAAGGCCAACGTCATCCGCGAGACCTCGGGCCTGATGATCCGCGAGGCGCGCGCGATGGCCACCGAGTACCCAGGTATCGAGCTGTGGGAGACGAACATCGACGCGATGTGCATGTGGCTCGTCAAGAACCCGCAGAACTACGGCGTCTTGGTTGCGACGAACCTCTTCGGCGACATCATCTCCGACCTCGCGGCGCAGCTCGTCGGCGGCCTCGGCTTCGCTGCGGCGGGCAACATCGGCGACAAGTACGCGGTATTCGAGCCGACGCACGGCTCGGCGCCGAAGTACACGGGCATGAACAAGGTGAACCCGATCGCAACCATCCAGGCGGCGCGGCTGATGCTCGACTACCTCGGAGAGCGGGACATGGCCGCGCGAATCGAGCGGGCGGTCGCCCGAGTCGTGGCGGAAGGCAAAGCGCGCACGTACGACATGGGCGGCACGACGACGACGAGCGGCATGGCCGACGCGGTCATCGCTGCGCTCACGTAGGAGGACCATGGACTCGATCAGCCGCACGATGGCGAAGTTCGCGACCGGCCTCACGTTCGAGAGGATTCCGCCTGCAGCCGCCCACGAGGCGAAGCGCTTCCTCCTCGACTCCGTCGGCTGCGCGCTCGCCGCGCTCGACCACGAGGACATGGAGCAGGCGCACCGCTACGTCCGCGAACTCGGCGGAAACCCGCAGGCGACCGTCATCGGCCATGGCACGAAGACGAACATCGCCGACGCCGCCCTCATGAACGCGCTCCTCATCCGGGCGATGGACTACAACGACATCTACTGGAAACAGGATCCGTCGCATCCGTCCGATGTCATCCCTGCCGCCCTCGCGCCGGCGGAGTGGAAGGGGCGTTCGGGCAAGGAGTTGCTCGTCGGCATCCTCATTGCCTACGAACTCGAGATGCGCCTCTGCCTGGCCGCGCAGCCCGGGGTGCGCGAAGTGGGATGGCACCACGCGAGCCTGACGCAGTTCGCGAGCCCGTTCGTCGCCGGGCGCATGCTGGGGTTGACGGAAGACCAGCTCGTCGCGGCGTGCGGGATCAGCGGATCGAGCCACTTCACGCTCGGCGGCGTCGTCGCCGGCCACCTCACGAACATGAAGAACACGGCCGACCCGATGGCCACCGAGGCCGGCGTGCGCGCCGCGCTCCTCGCGTCCACCGGGTACTCCGGCCCGGTCGAGCTGTTCGAAGGCAAAGAGGGCGTGTTCCACGTCCTCCACAACGTGCGCTGGGACGCCGCCGCGATGACCGACGGGCTCGGGGAGCGGTTCCTGATCACCGACTGCGGCTACAAGGCGTTCCCGACCGAGGCCCTGACCCACCAGCCGATCACGGCTCTGCTCGAGGCGATGTCCGAGAACGCCGTGGAGCCTGAGTCCGTCGCTGAGATCGTCGTGCGAACGACGACGCGCGGCGCCGACATCCTGTCGGACCCGAGCAAGTACGATCCCCGGACGAAAGAAACGGCCGATCACTCGTTGCCCTACTGCATTGCTGTGGCTGCCGCGAAGGGCAACGTGTTGCCCTCGGACTTCGAGGAGGGAGCCCTGTTCGACCCATTGGTGCGATCGTTCCTCGCGAAGATCAAGGTCGTTGCGGATCCCGAGATCGATTCCTTGTTCCCGAAGGTCAAGCGCGCGATCGTGACCGTGACAACCCAGGACGGCCGATCGTTCTCGCGGCAGGAGGACTTTGCCAAGGGAAGCCCGGAACGGCCGCTGTCGGACGAGGACGTAGTCGACAAGTTCCGCTCGAACGCCGCGCACGCGATGACGGCGAAGGCGATGGACCGGATCGTCGATGCCACGTTCGGACTCGAGCGGTTCAAGGCGACGGGCGAGTACGTGCGATGCCTCGTGCGCGGCTAGCGTGCTCGCACGCCGCGCGCTCGCTCGTCGATCGCCTGCTCGCGTGGTACGAGGAGGAAGCTCGCGACCTCCCGTGGCGGCGAACGAAGGATCCATACTCGATTCTCGTCTCGGAGATCATGCTCCAGCAGACGCGGGTCGAGACCGTGATCCCGTACT
>CAIOLV010000002.1 GCA_903859225.1 uncultured bacterium | reverse complement strand
GAGCGAGGGAATTCTCGTCCTCGGCGACGAGATCGATCCAGCAAAGCCGTTCACGGTCTACTACGGTTCGGAGCCCGTGACGTTCGACTTGTCGACCGGCTCTTCGTCCACTCTCGGCTCGACGGGGTCGACGTCGTCTCTTTCTCACGAGCCGATAACGGTCCCCGCGCTCGAGGACGTGACGAGCCTCGAGGACGTGCTCGCCCTCCCGGATCTCACGCCGGATTCGCTGGCTGTCCTGTTCGGGCTCGATCGGTCGCTCGTGCGCCTGCTCGACGTGCCGGTCAAGACCGATAGCATCCGGATGGTCTTCGTCCGCCTCGAGGAGTCCGTCCGAACGAGCTCGCTCGGCCCCGAGCTCCTCGAACGACTCGACGCGGTCATCGGCACCGGCGCGGTGATGGTGTTCGTCTGGTCGGCGGCCGCCCCGTCCTTCTCGCCGTGGTACTTCTACATCCAGCAGTCGGGGGCGAATCACGTCTTCTTCAGCGACGCATCGTTCGTCGAGTTGACGGCCGGCTTCCTCGATCTGACGCACCTCGTCCCCGGACAGCTCGCGGCCGCCGTCATTCGCCTCCCGAAGAGCGTCCACTCGCTCGAACCGTTCGGCGTCCGCTACAGCACGTTCGGTGTGGCGTACCCTTAGGTTCACGCGGACCGCATCTACATGCATGGAGGGCAAATGAGGATCGTGCTCGCTTCGGCGTCGCCTCGACGGGAGGAACTGCTGCGCCGGATTGTCGCCGACTTCGACATCGTCCCGAGCGCCATCGAAGAGCCGCGCCACGGCCGGGCGACGTGGCGTGTGCTCGAGGCCGCGCGGCTCAAAGCGCTCGACGTCGCGGGCCGCGCGAGCGGCATCGTCATCGGAGCAGACACGATCGTCGTCCAACGGTCGCTCGTCCTCGGGAAACCGGCATCGCGAGAGGCGGCGGCGAAGATGCTGCGCCGGTTGAGCGGCCGCACGCACTCGGTATTGACGGGACTCTGCGTCGTCGCCACAGAGCGAGGCGACGAGCGAACGGCCGTCGAGCGGACGCGGGTGCACTTCCGCCCACTGTCGGAACGCGAGATCTCGTCGTATCTCGACTGCGGTGAGTACGCCGACAAAGCCGGGGCCTACGCGATCCAGGGCCGCGCGGCACGGTTCGTGGATCGCATCCGCGGCGATTTCACGAACGTGATGGGACTCCCTGTCTCATGCCTCACGCTCCTCTTGCGGGACCTGGGGCTCGACGTGTAGCGTCTACGTCGCCGCCTTCGAGCGGCGCCGCGGCCGCCAGGGCGCGGCGGCAGCCAACGAGGAGGATTCATGACCACGGACAAGAAGAAGCACTCGATCCACACCCTGCAGGAGATGAAGCGCGAGGCGCGGAAGATCGTGTGGCTCACGGCCTACGACTACCCCACCGCGCAGTTCGCCGAGGCGGCGGGGCTCGACATGCTCCTCGTCGGCGATTCGCTCGGGATGTGCGTCTACGGCTACGAGGGGACCGTGCCGGTCACGATGGACCAGTGCATCGTGCACTCCGAGGCCGTCCGTCGCGCGGCGCCGAACACGTTCGTGGTCGGCGACATGCCGTTCCTGAGCTATCAGGTGAGCGACGAAGACGCCATCCGCAACGCCGGACGGTTCCTGAAGGAGGCCGGAGTCGACGCGGTGAAGCTCGAGGGTGGGAAGCGCATCACGCCACGCATCCGCGCGCTCTTGGATGCCGGCATCGTCGTCTGCGGCCACATCGGATTGACGCCGCAGAGCTCCGGCCAGCTCGGCGGGCACAAGGCGCAGGGCCGCACGATCGAGTCGGCGCGCCTTTTGATCGAAGACGCGCTGGCGATTGAAGCGACGGGCGCGCAGCTTCTCCTGCTCGAGGCCGTCCCGCCGGAGGTCGCCGGGTTCATCGCGCGGAAGCTCTCGATCCCCGTCCTGAGCATCGGCGCCGGGCCGCAGTGCGACGGACAGCTTCTCATCGTGTCCGACCTCATCGGGCAGTTCCAGGCGTTCACCCCGAAGTTCGTGAAGAAGTACTGCGACGTCGCGACGACGGTCACCGAGGCGATGAAGTCCTACGCGACCGACGTCCGCGAAGGTCGTTTCCCGGCCGACGAGCACTGCTACCACATGCTGAAAGGGGAGGCCGAGCGGCTTCCCGGGCTGTTGAAGGAATTCGAGTAGGCGCGAGAGCGAGGAGGACAGGATGGACGATCTGAGACAACGGCTCGCGATTTCCCCCGCGCACGTCGGGGAGGTCAACGCCATGATCCTCGACCCGAAGTGCGAGGTCGTGAACGCGTTCCTCGACGTCGTGCGCAAGCATGGCGGCCCCGAGGCGATCAACCGCAAGGCCGCGGAGGCGCGCGAACTTCCCCGCCTGCTCGGGCGGCTCAAGGCGTCAGGCTCGCCGTACGTCGCCGACGTCGAGTGGCTGACCCGCGAGCGGGACCGCGGCGCGTTCGTTACGATCGCCGATTTCCGCAAGGGCGCCCTGGGGGACCGCGCAAAGACAACGCACTTCGACGAGCGACATCCGGTGACCCTGGAGATCAGCGCCCTCCAGTACTTCCCGTGGCTGATTGCCGAGGCCAAGCAGGCGATCGCGAAGCACGAACTCATGCCCGGCCGGTTCATCCGCGTGCGGAACATGGCCGAGCAAGTCCAGGATCAGGGCGACACGTTGGCCGTCGCTGCCGCAATGCAGATCGTCGGGGCGACCTACGTCGAGACCCTCGACACGAAGGGCACCGACGGCTCGAACATCCACCTTGGCGGCCCGGCAACGATCACCGGCTACTTCGGCGGCGTCGGCCAGCCGAACGAGCACGCCCTCCAGTGGGTCGACGAGTTCCTCGGCTACTACACCGAGTATGGGATTCGCCAGGTCCTGAACATCAACCCGGGCACGGTGCTCCTCGGGTACTTCCTCCACAAGCTCGGGGTCGACATCGAGTTCAAGATCTCAGTGTTCATGGGAAACGACAACCCCTACGCGGCGTTGTGGACGCTGCTCGGGGCGAAGCTCTTCTCGCGCGACGACGGGACAACGTCGCTCATCGGATTCAACTGGGCGAACTCGGTATCGAACACGACGATCGAGAGGGGGGCCGCGGTGCGCAAGGCGCTCGGGCTCGAGGATCACGTCCGGTTCGAGCACCACATCACCGAGACGTGGAAGTCGATCGTCCTCCAGCCGTACGACCGGACCGATGAGCTCGTCGACCTGGCCGGGCACGTCGCCAACATCTCCGCGAAACACGAGGGCGGCCGTCCGGCCGTCGAGGCGAAACGCGAGCACGCGTCCGACATCCTCGACTACTTCATGCCCAAGGCCGACATCGTCGCGCAGGGACTCATGCCGGCGATGGAGCAGAACTACCTCGACAAACACGACGCGGTGAACGGCACCGCCGCGGCGTTGACGAAGCGCGGCCTCTCGTTCGTTGCCGCGCGCCATCTGCACCGATAGACCAGAACCTTGTCGGGGCGAGGGGGAAGCGGTACCCTCTCGCCCCTTTTCGTTCCAGGATAGAGAGGACTTCATGGCAGACTACGCGGGACTCAAACGTCGGATCGAAGACGAGGATATTGCGTTCATCGACTTCCGGGTTGTCGACCTCGTCGGACGGTGGCGGCACATCTCGATTCCGGCGGCGCGGTTCACCGAGAAGCTCCTGCGCGATGGGATCGGGTTCGACGCTTCGAATTACGGCTACCGGGGAGTCGCCGGAAGCGACATGGTGCTCCTTCCCGATCTCGACACGGGTTTCGTTGAGGAACGCGGTGGCGAGACCGTCCTCGTGTTCATCGCCGACATCCATGACGCCGCCACGCGACGACGCTCGAGCACCGACCCGCGGGGCGTCGCTCAGGCCGCCGTTGCCGCGATGCGCGAGCGCGGGATCGCGGACGACATCCTGGTGAGTCCGGAGTTCGAGTTCTACGTGTTCGACGCCGTCCGGTTCGAGAGCGGCGTGGGACGATCATGCATCGAGCTCGAGGCTGTCGATGGGTCGGCGTACCGCGATTCGACCGCACCGTGGTCTGGGGCGCCGTCGGCCTATCACTCCCCACTGCCGGAGGATCGCCTGTTCGGCCTGCGCTGTGAGATCGCGCGCCAGGCCGCGGCGGCCGGAGTGGACGTCAAGTACCACCATCACGAAGTCGGTCCGTTTGGCCAGCACGAGATCGAGTTGGGCTTCGCTCCGCTCGTGAAGATGGCGGACACGACGCTCCTCATGAAGTCCTTGGTCCGCAGCATCGCCGACGAGGCCGGACTGACCGCGACGTTCCTCCCGAAGCCGATGGCGGGACAGGCGGGCAACGGCATGCATCTCCACCAGTACCTCATGAAGGCCGGAGCGAACCAGTTCAAGGGTTCCGAGGGCCTTTCGGATCTCGCCCTCTGCTACATCGGAGGGCTCTTGGTGCACGGGCGAAGTCTGATGGGGTTGACCAATCCGTCGACGAACTCCTTCCGACGGCTCGTTCCCGGCTACGAGGCTCCGGTAGGCTTCACGTTCGGCTCCGGAAACCGCAGCGTCGCGGTCCGCATTCCCGCGTACGCGCGCGGCGACGACATGCGCATGGAATTGCGCACGATGGATGCTACGTGCAACCCCTACCTCGCGTTTGCGGCGATCCTCCTCGCAGGGCTCGACGGGATTGCACGAAAGCTGAACGCGAGGGACCTCGGATTCGGGCCCGTTGACGCGGAAGCCTACAAGCACGCTGCTGGCGAGTCCGCGCCAAGGACGCTTGACGAGGCACTCGACGCCCTCGAAGCCGATCACGACTACCTCACGGGCTCCGGAGCCTTCACCGAGGCGGGGATCGACGAGTGGGTTCGCGCCAAGCGACAAGAGGCTGCCGCAGTTCTGCTTCACCCCCATCCGCACGAGTTCTCGCTCTACTACGACCTGTAGGCGAGACCACACGACGGACGCTGGAGCGAACAGCCTCCGGGTCAGTCCTCGGACGACTCGCGCACACAGAACGAACCGTCGGGAGGGCTACTTCTTCTTCTCTTCCTTGTCGAGGTATTGCACGATTGCCTCGACCACCAAGTAGTTGATCGACCGGTCGAGCTTCTTCGCCAGCCGGTCGAGCCGCTCGATCGGCTTGCGGTCGAGCTTGCTCTTCGGGATGTAGATCGAGAGCGTCGTCACCTCACTCTTGCGGACCATTCGTGCCACCCCCTTTGTCACCTAAAGGTCCTTGTGACATCGTGTAGCCTACAGCAAATGCCGCGCAATCGACAAATCGGGCAAGCCCTTCCCGGCCTCTACGGGAAAAAGAAGCGGGGCCCCGCCGAGGAGCCCCGCACCTATCCATTCCGTCTGTTCTATCGAATGATGAAGCGGAAGGTGTAGTAGGCCACTTCCCGCCCGGCTGCGCACTCCATGGCGCATCCCGGCTGCGTCTCCATTTGAACCTGCTGCAGCATCGGCTGTCCGCACGTCTCCGCCGGCGCGATCTCCTGCTTGGCGCAGGGAGCTTCCGGCGTCACCTTGTCCCGCTCGATGGCGAGGACGATCGTGAAGATGCCCTTGTCCAGAACGTCGTACGACACGACATAGCCGTTCTCCGTCCACGTCAGTTCCGACATCGGGACCATCGCGTCGAACAGATCGCAGGCCGAGGCAATGGAGATGGTCGAGCTAGCACCGTACTTCAGCCCTTCTTCGCTCATCACGCTGACCGTGTTGCCCTCGGGCAGCTGGATCGAACAGCGATCCCACAGCACATTGATGACCCCTCGCGACGTGTTGTGAAGCCAGAACGGGACGCGAGTTTCCACTCCCGTGGTGTCCTGGGAAATGTCGAAGGAAACACGGATCGTCGAGTCCTGGAACACCGCCTTCTCCGAGTAGATCGGGTCGAGCATCTCGAGGGACTTCGCTTGGACAACCGGCACCGCCGGCGTGACCTCAGCGGTCGCCACCGCAACGGGCGCCTCCACCACCGTCGTCTGCGCCGGCTGCAGCAGCAGTCCGACCAGGAGGAGCGCTCCCATGATGGCGCCGATCACCGCGAACTTGCCCAGATCATTCACTCCCTCTCACCCCTTTCTGGCCGCCGTGGATCGGCGGAGTCAGCAATTCATCGTACCGCCCGCGCAGAGAGAGGATCGGCCCCGTGCCCGATCGGAAGGAGAACCCTGTCCCCCTCTGCAGGGCCAGGGAGAGTTCCCGAGTCGCAACGGCTGTGCGGCGCACGGACAGCGCCCGACGTGCGTGGCGCGTCATGCAGATCGCAAGCCGACGAGCCTCGCAATTCCCGGAGCTTCCGCCCGCCATGCCGCCCACGGAGGGCGCCCATGTCTCGCATCTCTTGGCTGTCTGCCCGTTTGCGGAGTTCCACGCCGCGGGCGCCCGTTCCGGCTCCCGAGCCTCCCCGCCCCGGTCCTCGTGCGGTCGTTCGCGTTTGCAGGACTGGATGGGCGGGGGCAGAATCGCCGGTCGGAGAGAGCGGCCAAAGGACATGCCGGGAGGGCAGGAAGGGATGAAGCAGGCCATTGTCGGGGTACTCGGAGGCATGGGACCCGAGGCCACCGTGCGTCTCTTCGGTCTGCTCGTCGCCGCGACCCCCGCACGGCGTGACCAAGATCATCTGCGAATCCTCATCGACGACAATTCGAAGGTGCCCGACCGCAACGCGGCAATCCTCGGGCACGGAGAGGACCCGCTGCCGTATCTTGAAGAGTCCGCGCGACTCCTGCAGCAAGCCGGCGCCGACTTCCTCGTCATCCCGTGCAATACGGCCCATCACTGGCTCGGCCCGCTCCGCGCTCGCGTGAGCCTCCCGATCCTCGACATGGTGGGAGCGGTCGCGGCCGCCGTCTCCGCCGTTCGCCCTCGCCTCTCGCAGGTCGGCCTCCTCACGTCCATCGGAGCGCGAGAAGCGGGGCTCTACCCCACAGCCCTCTTGCAGCACGGCGTCGCGACCCTTGATACGAACTCGGACGAGCAGTCGGCCCTGATGAACGTCATCTATCGGATCAAGGCCGCCGACCAAGGCGTGCGCGACGACGTCATCCAGATCGCTCGCCGCCTCCTCGCGCGCGGCGCCGAAGGGTTGATTCTCGGCTGCACCGAGCTGTCGCTGGTTGGCGAGATGCGTGAGCTCGGCTGCCCTCTCTTCGATCCGCTCGCGATCGTGGCCCAACGCGCCGTCGAGATCGCGAGCAACTGGGACCGAGGCCGCGCAGACCTCGAATCGCAGCAGATCCGGACAGGCTGATCGGCTTCTTCTACGCTTCTGACGCTCTCGCCAACAGCGGGAGCTCGCGCGGAGAAGACGAGGCGCCCTGGAAGCCGGCCGCACAGCGAGGTCAAGTCACTGCCCGACGAAGGGTGCGGGCAACCTGAGACCCGTCCCTGTGAACGCCTCCGGGTTAGGGCAAGGCCAGCCGAGTCTTCTCAGCCAGGTGTTCTTGCCCAGGGTGGGGTCGCTCATCTCCACGTCGTTCGCCTTGCCGCACCACTCCGCCTTCCATCTCAGCTCGTCGTAGTCGAGCTGCAGGTAGTGCGACGCCTCGCTTCGGGCAACGGGACCGAGATCCGGGACCCCGTACATCTTTCGGTAGGCGAAGTGGGCGATCTGGCTGACTCTGAGGATCCCTTCGCCTGCAAGAGAGGCTATGGCCTCCGCGGCCTCGGAGTGATTCGGGTGAGGACCATACTCGCCGTCCCGATCCAAGCTGTGCGTGAAGACCCAGTCTGGCGCGGCGCTCCGGGCAGCCTCGCGGACAGCCGCACACAACGCCTCGCGAGCGTTCCGGGAGAACGGACCGCCGTCCGGGTGGTCGACGAACTCGAGCGCGACCCCGCGCGCGCCGAGCGCGTCGCAGGATTCAAGGAAGTAGCCGCGGCGACTTGGCTCTACCGCGCAGGTGCAGACGATCATCCAATCCCAGCCGAGAGCGTGCGTCCGCCGGATCGCACCGCCGGCCCAGATGACCGCATCGTCGTAGTGCGCGACCACCGCAATGGCCTTCGTCATCTCGTCCTCCTCCGCCTCGTTGCGCTCTCGCGCATGCATCCGGCTCGGCAGCATACATCGCCCGCACCACCTCAACCGTGTTGTTCACCTAGGCTCTGGTTGACATCGGCCACATCCAGCGAGGCCCCATCAGCTCGGGTGCGCAGCCTGCCTCGTGCGAGAGCGACGGAGTGCCCATGGATCGCGCCGCAGTCGCCTGCCGAGGACTGAGCATGGGCGAGCGGTGGCTTCAGCAACCGCGGGAGTCTTGTTTCGTCGAGAAGGTCCCCAGGGCACCCGACGGCCAAAGAGAACGGCGACGCGGAACGGGAAAGGCGAGCGAGCCTAGATCCCCGCCCAGAGTCCGTCCGGTACACCACAACTCGTCTCGCCTGATACACGCCAGCGTCCTGCCCTAGCACGTGGCAACGCCGTTGCCCATTTGGTATGAAGCCGCCTGTGCCTGATGTCACCTTCGCGATTTGCCTGTCTGCGGGTCCCTGACGAGAATGGAGGCATGCCAAAGCGTGACTGGCTACGCCCTCCCCTTGAGCCTGATCCGGACAACCCGCGTCCTTTTGAACCTAAGTCAGAGCAGCTCAATCCATCCACGCGCTCCCGGTGGCCAGCCAGAAGAATCGTGTTTTGGGTCCTTGTCGCCCTATTCGCTGTGTTCCTCTTCGCCAGGTACAGCGGCCACGATCCCTTTCCAGGGAAGCTCTCCAACGCCAGAATGTCCTGGCTTGGGGTGGGAGTCACTGCATGGAATGACGGCGCTGACCCATGGATGAACGTTAGGCTCGAAATCCAGCCTGGTGGGTACACATGCCAGGTCGAGCGGATCGATCCTGGGTCCTTCTATCAGGGTCTTGCGTGGTTCGCCAATGCGAACCGAACACGCTTCAACCCCATCACCAACAGATGCTCGCAGTTCACCATCCGAGTTTTCTCGTCACCCTGGCCGCAGCAAACCGGAGGACAGCAAGTCGCGAACTTCACGTTATAGCTCCTCGCTCTCAGTTTGCTGCGATCGCAACGCGACGAACGGCCTCAAGAGCTGCACAATCCGCCGGCGGCGTGGCTCCTCTTCTCTCCTTGGCGCAGGAACGGCCAATGGGACAGCGGAGCTTTCCAGGCCTGTCCGCCAAGTAGTCACGACGGTATTCACCGGCTGCACTGAAGGTTATGTGGGTCGATGCGGACGTGGGCGCTCTTGTAGAGTACAAGGACGTTCTCTCCTATCCGGCTGTACGGCGATCAAGCGGCAGGGCCGACGGATCGACCTTGCGTCTCGTCCCCGCGTGAAGTGGTCCAGCGCAGGACTGCTCTACACATTCGACGAGGGATCAACCCGTCACGCGCTGCGCTTTGAGATCGGCCGACAGCGATGGTTTCTTGAGGGCGTCGATGATTTCGGTTCACGGACTGGCCACCGCCGCGTGTGTCGCTCCGCCAGGACGGAGACACGGCGAAGGCAACAGAGCGTTTGGCAGATCGGCGGGAGCCAGACGGCACTCCACCACTACGGGATAACGGGGATGGGCAGCGGCACTCTCGCAAATCTGGCTGCAAGGCTGAAGCCGGGTACCGAGAAGGCATGGGATGCTGTATCAGGGTCAAGGACTGGCTGACGGCCAGGATACGCATCGGTCCAGTCTGGAGGAGTCCCGCCCCAATCCAGTGGAAGCCACCACCCTTCACCCTCTGCAAACCGCCCGTAGATAGGATCCCTCACCACCTTGTAGCGTTGCCGTATGTACTCACCAATCTTGTTACCTGAGGCCGAGTCTCCTACGAAGACCGCTGCAAATGCGTGACCGGACGGACTGCCTTCCACTACGAAGATCCGGCAAGCGCCTCCGATCGCCCGAATGCATGACGCGACCAGCACGGCGAAGTCATCACAATCCCCCTTGAGTCCAAGCGAGATGGAGTCGCTTGCTTTGGCGATTGTATCGAATAGACCGTATGGGTCTGGGAAGTACGACCAGTGCGGGGGGCGAACAGCGTCGAAGATGTCGCATATCTGGGCGATCGTTATGGTATTGGACAAAGCGGGCTTGGCTATCTGCATCGCGTACCCGCGCGTTACAGGATTGTCGTAGTCGCAAGCCTGATCGAACCTGTACATGACCTCCAGCTCTCTCACAGAATCAGACTCCGATCCTCCTAGTTGAATAAGGGCCTGGAAGATCTCGCCATTCGTCTGTGCTACACCGGGAACGGTCACGACAAGCAGCCAGAGGATGATGAGTACCCGTTTCATGGCTCCAATCTATCACACCCACTGTCTTCCAGAAAGCCGACTCGACCTGCTGGGCGTGGCTTGTCCTCGGGCGTCCGGCCCGGCTATCGTGAGGCAACCCAGGCGGGGGAGTTAAGTGGGTTTTGACGCGCTTGAGCGACGCAGTGCAGTTGCCCCCGAAAGAGAGAACGCCCCACGAGGGGGCGTTCCTCACGCTTCTGGAGCCGGCGACAGGAATCGAACCTGTGACCCACGGTTTACGAAACCGTAGCTCTACCGGCTGAGCTACGCCGGCGTTACAATGGCGCAGTATAGCTGGGGGTCTGGGGATCTGCAACCGGAGGGCTGATGGACGGTCTGGCGATTGCCGCTTCGCTCGTGGAGATCCGTCGCATCGCCGAAGGCGCGGTCGTGCGCACGGTGCACGAACCGCGACCGGGCCTATTCCTCCTCGGCGTGTTCGGAGTCGGACAACACGTGCTCCTCTTGTCTCCCCGCACAGCGGACATCCATTGCACAGGGCTCGCATTCCGAAACCCCGAACGGCCGTCGAGCTTCGTGATGCAACTGCGAAAGCACCTGCGCGGAGCGCGGATTCGTTCGATTCGCCAGACCTCGTGGGAACGGACAGTGTCGTTAGCTGCCGTCCGCAGCGACGAGGGCGAGCGCCACGAGAGCACCCTGGTCGCAGAACTGACGGGCGTGCGCGGAAATCTTCTCCTTCTTGACTCGGAGAGCGTCGTCCTGGGGTCGCTCCGCCGTGATCCGCGCAATCCGGTCGGGCGGCCGTACACGCCCGTACTCGGACAAGAGAAGCAGGATCCCGCTACGGTCACAGTTGAAGCTCTAGCCGGCCTTCTCGCATCGGACACTCCCGCCCGCGCGCTCGCCCGCGGTCTCCACGGGGTCGGCCGACAGACGGCCGAGGACCTCGTCCTTCTTGCTGCCGCGCTCCCGGAGGACGCGAACGAGCCGGCGCGGATCAAGGCGACGCTCGATATCCTCGTGGCCGATGTCGAGCATCCGCGGCCGCACTTCGACGCGGCCCTCGGGACCGCGACGTTCTACCTACCGCCCAGCGAAGCGACTCCAGCGCCCTCGTTCGGCCAAGCCCTCGACCTCGCCACGCGCGACGGGGCCGCCGCGGACACGGAGGATACCGAGCGCTCGTTGCGGGATGGAATCCTCCAGGCGATGGCCCGCGCGACGCGCACGGCGCGAGCGCTCCACCAATGGCTCGACGCGGCCGACACGGCCGCCGAGCTCCGCCGCCGCGCCGACTTCCTGATGCTGCACGCCGCCGACCTCGGGCGCGGCGCGACGGCCGTGGCCGGCGAGCATCCGGTCGACGGCGAATGGCTCGCGTTCTCCCTTGCGCCCCGCCTGAACGGCATGGAGAACGCGCAGGCTCTCTACAAGAAGGCGCGAAAGCTCGATCGTGGGCGGCCGACGGTCATGGCGCGGCTGCGTCGCGTCGAGGCGAATCTGGCCAAGCTCCGCGGCGCGCTCGACGACCTCGAATCGGGTCGCGACGTTGACGACGCGATCCTCGACGCTCCTTCGTCTCGCCGGCGCGTGCGGCAGGAGCCCTCGGCGACCTCCCCTCGCCAATTCGACGTCGAGGGCTACACGATTCTCGTCGGCCGCAGCGCAAAGCAGAACGACGAACTGATGCGCCGAGCGAGGCCGCGCGATCTGTGGCTGCACGCGCGCGACGTGGCGGGGTCGCACGTCATCGTCTGCGTCGACGGGCGCGACGCGCCGCCTCCTCAGGTGGTCGAGGCCGCGGCGCGCCTGGCCGCGCGCTACTCGAAGGCCGATCGTCGCGGCAAGGTGGCCGTCACGTGCGCCGAAGCGCGCCACGTGCGCAAGCCGCGCGGTGGCGCTCCTGGACTGGCAATCGTCACGAACGAGAGTACACTGACCGTCGAATTGCAGGAGACGCAATGACCATCGACCTCATCCTCAATGTAATCCTATCGCTCATCGCCGTGTTCATGGCGATCGTGTTTCACGAGGTCGCGCATGGCTTCGTGGCCGCAAGGCTCGGCGATCCCACCGCGAAGACCGGCGGTCGCCTGTCGCTGAATCCGCTGGCTCATGTCGATCCGGTGGGAACGATCCTCGTCCCCCTCACGTTGGCGATCATCCAGCTCATCGCCCCGACCGCACATCCCATCTTCTTCGGCTGGGCAAAGCCGGTTCCCGTCAACCCGAACTACTTCAAGAACCCGTTCCGCGGCATGCTCTACGTTGCGCTCGCCGGCCCCGGCGCCAACCTGGCGCTCGGAGGCGTGGTGGCTCTCGTGTGCCGCCTCGTCTTCCTGGCGATTCCGACCTTGGGAACGACGGTGGCCCTGCGATACGGTCTCGCCGCGAACGCTCTTCACGCCATCTTCTACGTCCTCGGCATGTTCGTCATCTACTGCGTCGTCCTCGCCGCGTTCAACTTGATCCCCATTCCGCCGCTCGACGGATCCCGCGTCTTGACGTACTTCCTTCCTCCCGGCGGACGCAAGATCATGCTGTCGCTCGAGCGATACGGATTCATCATCCTGATCTTCATCATCTTCCTCGGAGGTCTCGACTTCCTCTTCGCGGGGATCGCCCCGCTCTGGGGATGGCTCCTCGGCGGCGACTGGCTCACCGCGATGTTCACCTAGCGCCGATCCCGCGGATGCGGCTGACGCCGATCCGGTCAGCGTTTCCTTGCCCACCGCCTTACGGCTGCGTATAATTCGCGCTCGAATCAAAGGAAACACGGAGCAGAATGCCGAACAACACTCAGTATGAGATTGCAGCGCGCGATGACACGGCCGCGACCGTACGCGTCGCCATTTCCCAAGAGGACCTAGCGAAAGAGATCGAAGCCGTCTACGTAGAGTACGCGAACGAGCTGAGCATCCCCGGCTTCCGCAAGGGGCACGTGCCGCGGAACGTGCTCGAGACGCGGTTTGGAAAAGAGGCCTTCGTCCTCGAAGCGACGGAAGCGCTCGAACGCAAGCACCTTCCCGCCGCTCTGGCCGAACTGGATCTCCACCCCGTCTCTACGCCGAAGGTGGAGGAGATGCCTCGCAGCCTGGACGGCGGTCTCGTGTTCCAGGCATCGTTTGCCATCCTGCCGAACGTCCAGCTCCCCCCGTACCGAGGACTGGAGGTTTCCGTTCCCCGTGTGCGCGCCGTCTCTGATGAGGACGTAGCGCAGGCTCTGTCCGAGATCCAGGGCCAGTTTGGCGTGCTCGCTGAACGCGAGGGCGACACGGTGGCCGAGGGCGACATCGTCCGAGTTCGCGAGAAGAACGAGGACTGGGACACGCGAGCCGAGACGGAGAACCCGATCACCCGCGCTCTCGTCGGGAAGAAGGTCGGCGAGGCGGTCGACGTCGATGTGTCCCACGAGGACGGCAAGCGGCTCCAGACGACGCTCACGATCGTCGGGCCGCGCCAGGTCGTCCTTCCCGCGCTCGATGACGAGTTGGCGAAGGATGCAGGGTTCGAGTCGCTCGATGCGTTGCGCGACGACGTCCGCCGACGGCTCACCGAGGGTCGCGCCGAACGACATCGCCACGCCGTCGAAACGGAATTGCTCGACGCCCTGGTCACGCAGACGACGCTTCCGCTGCCTGAGCCGTTCGTTGAGGAACTCATCGACGAAGAGATCGCCCGAATCCGCACCGCCTTCGAGCGACCTGGCTCGACG
>CAIOLV010000001.1 GCA_903859225.1 uncultured bacterium | reverse complement strand
CGGCTACTCGATCGACCAGAAGCGGCTTGCCGCCGGGTTGCCGGCGACCGACGACGGCATCGTCGACGAGATCGTGGCCGAGGAGGCGTGGCGGCAGGTCCTGTCGAGCCTTGTCGTCTGCTTCTTCGCCCGCGGCCTCTACTCTCCCGACGTGGTGAAGGGCGCCCTCGCCTGTTGCGGAGTCGAAGCAACCGAGGAACGCCTCCGCGCGATCGGCGCTGAGACCTTGGAGAGGAAGTGGGCATTCAAGAAGAGCTGCGGCTTCAACCCCGACTCCCTCCGCCTCCCTGGGAGGATTTTCGAGACTCCGTCGCCCTCCGGCCTCATTGACCGCGCGACGCTCTGCCGCCTCGTCGCGCGGTTCGCCGAGCGCGTCGAGGCGGCTTGAGGTCTCCCGCGGAACGGCGCTTCGCGGGCTACGGCACGACGATTCGGTCGATGCGCCCAGGGTTCGTGCCGTTCGGATCGGCAACCCAGAGGTAGAGACCGTCGAAGGCAAGGCCCGCTGGTGTGGGACCGGGAGCAGGAACCGATGCCAGGATCGCACCCGTCGCAGGGTCGACCCGGTACAGCATGATCCCAGCCGACACCCAGAGCGAGCCGCTCGCCCACGCAAGTCCCGTCGGGGCCACGGGGACGATGTTCCTCGGCTCGAGCCCTGTCGGGGCCAGCCCAGGCGCCTGGATCGATCCGAGGACGCTGCCGGTCAGCGGGTCGACCTTGAAGATCCGTCCCGCCCCGATGTCGCTCACCCACAGCGCGCCGCCGCCGAAAGCAAGGGCGAAAGGCGTGAATGCAGCGCTCTCAAGCACGGCGAGAATGTGACCCGGATCGGTCGTCGGGACGCTCGGGTTCACTTCGTAGATCTTCCCGTCGGACAGGCAGGCCACCCAGAGCGCGCCTCCATTCCAGGCGATGCCTGCCGGCGTGCCGGCTGTCGGCCCAGGGATGATGGCCTTGGCATCTGTCTTCGCGCCGATGACGACGGACCCGCCGGGCGCATCGAAGGATGCGAGGACTTGGCCGTCACTCGGGCGGATCTTGTAGATGCGCTTCGCCGTCGAGTCGCTGACCCAGAGGGAGGCGTCGTCATACGTGAGGCCAATCGGGTCGCCGCCTGGCGCCGCGAGCGTTGCCGCGACACCCTCGACGGTCACGACATGCGTCGCGCTCGCGCTCGCTCCGTCGTTGTCCACGACGGTGAGCGTGGCAACGCGATAACCGGGAATCGCATACGTGTGGTGGATGGATGTTCCGATGCTTGTGCCGGTGGCCGGCTGGGTGCCATCACCGAAGTCAAGGCTGTAGGAAACGATCGCTCCCCCCGTCGGCGTCGGAACGATAGCCGCCGGATCGAACGAAGTCGACAGGTCGAAGGTCACCGCAAGCGGCGCCGGACCGTGATCGGGTGTTGCCTCAAACTGCGGGACCGGCGCGGGGTTTGCCACCGTGATCGCAATGGTGGTGCGGCTCGACTGGCCATCGCCAGCGTACACAATGAGCGTCGCGGAGTAGATTCCGTTCTCGCGGTACGTGTGCGTCGGTGACGGCAACGTCGACGTATTGCTTGTCCCGCTGCCCGGATCGCCGAACTCCCAGACGCGCGAGGAGACCGGCCCGACCGATGCATCGTAGAACTCCACGGCGAGCGGAGCGTATCCTGTCGCCGAGTTCAGGATGGCGATCCTGGCCTCTAGGGGCCAGAGCTGGTCGCATCCGCCAAGTGCCAACACCGCAGCCAAGAAGCCAACCCCCGTCAGCGCCCATCTGAGCCTTCGCATCGTACCCTCCTCAGAGCGGCGCCCGTGCCGCCGTCCGAATCCGAAACTGGCATCCGGCCGCGTCCCGCGGGACGGACCATCACGCATGAGACACGGTACCGATTCTCGTCCTACGCCGTCCGCACCGCAGACTACAGCGGTCGCCCGTCGAGGGGAAACAGCATCTCGCGACTCCGCTACGGCTAAGATGCTCGGGATGGGACGAAGGCAGAGACACCATGAGGCAGTGATCGCCGGCGGGCGCGTCTGGACCCACGGCGAGTGGGTCAAGGCGGACGTCGGAATCGACGGCGGGCGCATCGCTCGTTTGGGCGCCCGGCTGGACGGCGCCGAACGCGTAGATGCTCTGAACCTGTTGGTCTTTCCCGGCGCGATCGATGGCCATACCCACATGGAGGCCCCGGCCTTCGGGATGACGACGCGCGACACGTTCGAGTCCGGAACCCGCGCCGCCGCCGGCGGCGGTGTGACGACGATCCTCGACTTCACGATCGCTGGGGACAGGACGACGCTCGCCGAGCAGGTGCAGGCAAGGGCTGAGACCGCACGACAGAGCCTCGTCGATGTCGGGCTTCACGCCGAGGTCGTCGGGTGGCGGCCCGATCGCGAGGGTGAGATCGCTGACGCGGTCCGCGCGGGCGTCACAAGCTTCAAGTTCTACACGGTGTACGCTGAGCGCTCGACCCCTGCGGAACTCGCTGACGCCTTCCGCGCCATCTCCGCCGTCGGGGGTGTGGCCATGGTGCACGCCGAGGATCCCGACGCGATCGCCGCTGCGTCCGCCGCGATCCCGGAGCCGGAGCGGAGCCGCATGACGTCGTTCCCGCGCAGCCGCCCATCACAGAGCGAGGCGATCGCCGTCGAGCGGATGTGTGCTCTCGCCGAGGCCGCGAACGTGCGCCTGCACATCGCCCACGTGAGCACCGCGGAGGCGGCCGCCGTGATCGCGCGGGCGAAAGCACGCGGCGTCCGCGTCACCGCCGAGACGTGCCCGCACTACCTCCTGCTCGACCAGCGGGTCTACGCTCGAGAGGATGGGCGGCAGTGGAGCGTCATTCCGCCGATCCGGACGTCCGAGGACCGAGTCGCCCTGTGGTCGGCACTCAGCGACGGAACGCTCGACACGGTCGCGACGGACCACTGCCCGTTCCTCCGCGCCGACAAGGCGCGCCCGACCAACGTCCTCGAGATCCCCTGCGGCCTCCCGGGGGTCGAGACGCTCCTTCCTCTTATGCACTCGGAAGGCGTCGCCGCCCGTGGGCTCTCGCTGGAGTGGCTCGCGCGCGTCGTGTCC
Organism: uncultured bacterium; assembly: GCA_903859225.1. Classification (GTDB taxonomy): domain Bacteria; phylum Bipolaricaulota; class Bipolaricaulia; order UBA7950; family UBA9294; genus CAIOGO01. Next base: position 28,493 of record CAIOLV010000001.1, on the reverse strand, counting down.
GGGAATCCCGCGCGCATCTTCGACCTCGCGCCGCGGAAGGGCTCGCTTGGCGTCGGAGCGGACGCTGACCTCATTCTCTTCGACCCCAAGAAGGCGTGGACTCTCTCCGCGGCCAACCTCCACATGGCGACGGACTTCTCGCCGTTCGAAGGGCTTGCGGTCCGCGGCGCCGTGGTCCGCACCTACGTCCGCGGGCGTTGTGTCTTCGCGGACGGGGAGTTTCCCACCGGCCCAGGCTGGGGCCGCTTCGTCGCGAGCTCCGCCGTCCCCTGAGCAGCGACAGACGCAGCGAGCAGTTCCTCGACCTCGGCACGACGCGGCAGCGAAGGCTGCGCACCGCGTTTCGTCGTGGCCAGAGCGCCTGCCGCGTTGGCAAAACGAACCGCATCGTGGAGTGGACGATCCGTCAGCGCGACGGCCAGCGCCCCGTTGAACGCATCGCCGGCCGCCGTCGTGTCGACGACGCGGACTCGGAATGCCGGCACGCGCGTTGCCGAGACGCCGAACCAGATCGCGCCGCGTTCGCCCGCCTTGCACACGACGGCGCGGACCCCGCGTTCGAGAAGGCTGCGCGCGGCGAGCGCCGGATCCGCAATCCCCGTGATCGCTCGGAGTTCCGTCTCGTTCGGCGTCAGCACGTCGATGCGGTCAAGCGGAAGGCCCGACAACTCGCGCGCCGGCGCGGGATCCAGGATCACGAGCGGCCGCCCACCGGGCAGCCGCCTCAAGAGGTACGCCACCGTGTCGAGCGGGATCTCGAGCTGCAAGAGAAGCACGTCCGCCGCGGCGATGCGCGCGAGGATGCGGTCTACGTACGCTCGATCGACGGCGCCGTTCGCGCCGGGAACGCACGCAATCGCGTTCTCGCCGCCGTCTTCGACCCAGATCGACGCCGTGCCGGTCGCCGCGTCCGCTGCGATCTCGACCCCACTCACGTCGACGCCGTCGGCTCGCATCGCGTCGAGGAGTCGCTCGCCAAACGCGTCTCGACCGACCTCTCCGCAGAACGAGACTGGGCCGCCGAGGCGCGCGGCAGCGACCGCCTGGTTCGCTCCTTTGCCGCCGGGGTAGTAGCGCAGCGCCTTCCCGGGAACGGTCTCGCCCGGGCGCGGCATCCGCGCGACCTCGGTGACGACATCCATGTTGGCGCTCCCGAGCACGACAATCATGCGACGTCCCCCTTCCACGAACTGCGCTCTCCTGCCAGAATCGATCCCCACCCCGTCGTCCACGCGATGAGCTTCTCGAACTCGATCTCCTCGAAACCTACGACGTACGATGTGAGTCGTTGACCAATCGGACGACTCCACTTGTCGGGAATCCCGCGCGCACCGAGCAGGCAACCAAGCAGCGCCGCCGTCTGCCCGGCCGAGCAGTCGGTGTCGTACCCACATTGCAGCGTCGTCAGGATCGAGCGCTCGAAGTCCCGCTCTCCGAGAACAAGCCCCGTTACGGCACAGGCGATGTTCGGCAGCGTGTGGATCCAATGGAAGCGATCGAGATCGGGGCGCAGTTCGTCCAGGACCCGACGCCAGTCTCCGTGGCGTTTGCAGGCGTCGAGCGTCCGCTCGACGGTTGCCGCGAACGCGCCTCCAGGACGGACGTAGCGAAGGGCCGCGCGGATGAGAGTCTCCGTCGGTTCCCCGGAGAACGCGAGGCTCGTGACGGCGGCGGTGAAGATGGCACCGTCCATGCCTTCGCGGTAGTGCGAGATGACCGCGTCGCGGAAGGCCCACTCCGCGGCGCGCTCGGGATCGAGCGGCGCGAGCAGCCCATGGATCTCAGTTCGCATCTGCCCGCCGACCCATGCGCCGCAAGGGTTCCTTACCCATCGGCTGTCCGGCGGCAGGACGCCGGCCTTCACGTTCTCGATCGCCGACCACTCCGCGGTGAACGCGAGCGGAAGATGAGCGACCCACTCGAGAGCGAGGTCGGCGCTCGTGAACCCTGTGCCGTGCTCGTCCAGCGCGTGCAACACGAGGATGGGGTACGCCGTGTCGTCGTTCTCGACCTTCGGCGGCACGAGGTAGCCGGAGATCGGCGCGTGCTCGGCGGCGATCCGTTCCCTCGTCCAGCCCTCGACCGGATCGCCGAGCGCAGTACCAATGCACTTGCCGATCCAGGCTCCGCGCACGCGATCATCGTAGTCGACGGGCATGCCCGAACGCGCCGCCGTCGACGCTCCGCTCGACACGCCGGAGCGCGCCCGCCCCGGCGCCCCGCCCGGCACGGTCGCGCGGTACTCGTCCCACGTCTCCGGCTCGCCCTCCCGCACGGACGGCAATCGAGCGGCAATGACGCCGTTCACACGAGCGAGCGCCGTCGCGAGGCGGCTCCAGTCACGCCGGGCGAAGGCGTCCTCGGCGTCACGAAGCAGGGGCGCGGCCTCCCTCATGTCGACGCCGAGGTTTTCCATCGCCCCGACGGCCGCCGACGTGGGATAGACGATCACACCCGACGCCGTCTCGACCCGCCACCGTGCCGCAAGCTCCGCGGCCCATGCTTCGCTCGTCGCCATCTCGCCTCCGTCCTACAGTGCCGTCGCCAGCCACTCCACGATGTCGAGGACCTCAATCGCCGCCTTCGCGCGCCTCTTCGCGTCGAGGAACGCGATCTGGCACGCCGGACAGGCCGACAAGAGGAGGTCGGCCCCCGTTGCCACAGCCTCCTCGAGCCGCGTCGCTTCGTTCTCGATCGCCATGGGCTCGTAGCCGAAGCGGACGAATCCCCCGTTGCCGCAGCAGAACGACCTCGCCATCGTCCGGCGCATCTCCGTTCGCCGCACGCCGGGGACCGCGTCGATGACACGCCGCGGGGCGTCGTAGATCCCGAGGCCTCGCCCGAGGTTGCACGGGTCGTGGTACGTCACCACCCGCGATTGCTTGCGCAAGCGCCATCCCGCAGCCAGCCGCTCGGTGAGCAGTTCCGTCACGTGCACAGCCTCGAACGGAAGCGGCCGGCCGAGGAGTTCCGGCGCTTCGTCGCGGAAGGTCGCGAGGCATCCCGGGCAGGCGAAGACAACGCGCGTCGCACCCGACCGCTCGATCGCTTCCACATTCCTCGCCACGGCGGCGCGTGCGCCGGCGAGGTCCCCGGCAACGTAGGACGGATGCCCACAGCAGACTTCCTCTGCGAGCAGGCCGAAGTCGACGTCGCCCGCCTCGAGGAGCTGGTACGCGCCGCGGGCGATCCCGCGTCGCAGGTAGGACGGTGTGCATCCGGCGAAGAAGACGGTCTCCGCCTTCTTGCCCACACGTTCCCTTCCCGGCGCCCAGTCGAGGCGCTTCCCCGCCGCCTGGCCGTAGGGGTTTCCCTCCCGCTCTGCGGCGCGCGCGACGTCAGCAAGCGCCGTCGGCACGAGGTCTCGCTCGGCGAGTTCGCCCTTCATCGCACGGTAGATGCCGAGGAGGTCGAGGTACTTGAAGCACTGCTCTTCGCAGGCGCCACACTCGGTGCAAGCGTAGACGCGCTGTGCAACGTCGCTGTCGTACTCGATCGCCTCATCGACCAGCGCCCGCGCGATGGCGAGCTTGCCGCGTGCCCCGAAGGATTCCATCCCGTACGTCACGTGCGACGGGCAGATCTTCGCCTGGCTCCCGACCTCATGGTCGAAGCAGAAGCCGCAGCGGAGACAGCTGTAGATCTGGTTCTTGTACTCGGCGAGCTTCATTGCGCACCCTCCTCGACCAGCAGTCCGGGATTCAGAATTCCGTTCGGATCGAGCATGCGCTTCGTCGAGCGCAGTAGGTCGTAGGCCGTTCCGAGCTTCGGCATGATGTGCGGAGAGATCCCGGCGCCGAGACCTCCGGGGCTCATCCTGCCTTCCGTGAACATCCGTTCCGCGATCTCGCCCCGCAGCCGCATTCCGTACTCCCAGGCGTCCTATCGCCGCTCGTCGTAGAGCGTGTCGATCCACAGGTACGCGCCGTTGCGCGCGAAGTAGGCGTCAACTCCCTTGACGCGGATCCCGTATTGCTCGAACTCGGCCTCTCGCTCGGCTCTCATCGTCCGGAAGAGGGCGACGGCGTCCGCCAGTCCGGGCGTCGAGACGAACCCCGCTACCTCGGGGCAGAAGAACGGTCGATCGCTGTAGTACGCGCTCGGTCCCGTATTACGGAGCCACGAGTACATGTGCTCCTGCCAGTAGTGGCGCGTCCCTTCGGCCGGACGCGGACGTCCGCCGTGGGACTCGGCGATCGCCTCCGCTTCATGCATGCGACCCTCAGCCACCGCGGAGCGATCGCGAACGATCACGTGAAAGAATGCATCTCCCTCTTCTCCCGCGGGCTTCGGCCCGCCGAACAGACCGACGAGGAACGTCGCCGCGCCGCGTCCCTGGATCCCGCCCGCCGCGGCCACGAGGTCGCGGTAGTCGTCAAACGCGTAGAACCGGAAGAGTTCGGACTCGGGCGCGCGGCGAATCCGGTAGACGACCCGCGTGATCACGCCGAGGATCCCGTACGAGCCGATGAAGAGGCCGGCGAAGTCAGGGCCGTTGGCGTTGCGCTCAATCGGCTCCGACGCAGGATTGGCCCAGGAACCCGTGCGAATGACGGTGCCGTTCGCGAGGACGACCTCCAGCGCGAGGACATGGTCGCCCGTCATCCCGTACTCGGTCGCGCCGTGCGGGATCGCGTTCACGGCTACCGTGCCGCCGATGGTGCACGAGAACAGCCCGCCGCCTCCGGGAACGCCGAGTTCCCACCCGACACGACGAAGGTCGGCGTCGATCCCATGCCAGATGGCACCCGCCTGGACGTCGACATAGCCGGCCGCCGTATCGATCCGCTCGATCCGATTCATCCGCGTCGTATCGAGCAAGATCACGCCTTCCTTCACACCGCTGCCGAGAAACGTCGTGGCCCGGCCGCGCGTGTACAGCGCGTGGCGGTGCTCGTCCGCCCAGCGGAGCACGGCGGCCACTTCCTCGGTCGTCGACGGTCGCGCCACGACGGCGGGAATGCCCGCCGGGTCCGGCCCGCAGTCCCGCGAGTAGCAGATCCGATCGACGAGCCGGTCGGAGACGTTCGCCTCTCCGACGATCCGCGCCATCGCCCCGGTCAGGTCTTCACGCATATCGTTCACCCACTCTCTTCGCTTCGGCCAACACAGCCCGCTCGTCCACCGTCAACATCCGTCTCTCCTTCATCACCAGCCGCCCGTTGACGACGACGGATTCGACGTCGTCCGCCCGCGCGCAGTACACGAGCGCCGGCACGATCTCGTCCGTCAGGCGGAAGAGGTGTGCTTCGCCGAGGTCGATGAGGACAAGGTCGGCGAGCCGCCCCTCATCGATCGTGCCTGCGTCGATCCGGCACGCGCGCGCCCCGCCTTCGGTGGCGAAGCGGAAGGCGTCCCGCGCCCCAAGCGCCGTCGGATCGCCCGCCGCCACCTTCTGCAAGAGCACCGCAGCGCGCATTTCCTCGAACGGGTCGAGGAGGTCGTTCGACGCCGCGCCGTCCGTGCCGAGCGCGATCGTCGCTCCGGCTCGTTGCAGGGCGACGATCGGCGCGATGCCGCTCCCAAGCTTCATGTTGCTCTTCGGGTTGTAGATCACGGCGACGTCGCGCCGCGCCGCAAGCTCGATCTCACCCTCGGTCAGGTGGACGCAGTGCGCGGCCGTGATCGGACTCGTGAGGAAGCCGATCGACTCGAGGTAAGCGAGCGGCGTCTTGCCGGTCCGCCGCACCGACTCGTCGACCTCCCACGCCGTCTCCGACACGTGCGTCTGGATCCCGAGATCGTGCGCATCGGCCTCGTCACGGATGAACCGCAAGAGGTCGTCGCTCGACGTGAACGGCGCCGACGGGCCGAGGAACACGGTCACGAGCGGGCTCTCTCTCGGAACCCGGTGCCACGTCTCGATCAGACGCCGTGCGTCGTCCTTGGTCCTCTCGAGCGACAGCATCAGGTCCTGCGGCACCCAACGATCGACGAGTTCCATCGCCGCGACACCGCGGATGCCGATCTCGACCCACGCCGAGATCACGCCGTCGAGGTCCATGTCCATGTCGACGAACGTCGTGATCCCGCTGCGGATCATCTCGATGGCCGCTAGGGACGACCAAAGGCGTCCGACCTCGACGCGCCCATGGTGCCACGCATCGTCGAGCACACGGCGAACGAACGGGAACGTGACCTGCTCGCACCAGTCGACGAGCGAGAGATCGTCGCGCCGCCCCTTGAGCATGGACTGATACAGGTGGGTATGCGCATTGACGAACCCCGGTACCAGCGCGCGGCCGCGGCCTTCGAGGATCTCCGTGTCCGGCGCGAGGCGGCGGATGTCGACGTGGCCCACCTTGACTATGCGATCTCCGTCGATGAGAACGTCCACATCCCGCTCGACGCGATCGGCATCGCGCACGACGTACGAGGCTCCCCGCACAAGGATCATCGTTCACCCCTTTCCCACGCCAGCGCGCCTGCCGGGCAGATGGAGACGCACAACCCGCAGCCGCGGCACGCGGCTTCGACGACGCCAGGACCTCGCCGCGCAGCGTATGGACAGACCCGAACGCAGGCGCCACAGTGCGTGCACGCCGCATCGTCCAACGCCATTGCGAACCCCGCGGCAGTCTCTCGTTCCATCGCGCCGATCGCATCATGGGCGGACGCGATGCCGAGCTCGTCCAAACGCTGTGCCATCCGCTCGCGCATCCGCGAAAAGACGCCGAGGCCCTCAACGAGAGGAGCGCTGCACAGCCCGACGGCGCTGGCCCCGGCGAACAGCATCTCGATCGCCGCGTCTGCATCCGCCACGCCCCCCGTCCCCACGATGGGCACGGCGACGGCGCCGCGGAGGACGTGCACGGCGTGCAGCGCGATCGGCAGGATCGCCGGACCGGACCACCATGCGGAATCTGCTCCGAGAACGGGGCGGCGACGCGCGAGGTCGACGCGCAACGTCGGGCCGACGGAGTCGATCGCCGTGATGCCGCTCGCGCCGGATTCGGCGCACCGTCGCGCGGTGCCTGCGAGATCGCACCCGTTGACGCCAAGCTTCGCAAGCACGGGGATCCGCACTCGCTCGACCGCTGCGCTCACCATGCTCGGGAGGACGGCCTCGTCGTACGACACGACCTCGAGGGCATCGGCTCCTGCCCGCTCGAGTTCTTCGGCCAGCGCCACGACGTCGTCCACGGCGAGTCCCAGGCTCGCGATCACCGTTGCGCCCCCGTCCTTCGCTCGCGGGATCTCGTGGTCGATCCACTGCCTCGCTTCGAGGTCCGACCAACGCTCCGTGTTCAGAACCCCGTGAGGAGTTGCGGCGATGTGCGGCCGCGGCGAACGCGCCGCAGCGCGGCGGATCGTTTTCGTCACGATCGCCGCCGCTCCGGCGCAGTGCGCGCGGACGATCGCGTCACCGTTCCACGACAGAGGGCCCGACGCCAGCACAAGCGGATTCACGAGCGTGAGGCCGGCAAGGTCGACTCGCAGATCAACCACCGCGCCCCCTTCCCGCCCAGAGTCGCGCCACTTCGAGGCGCGCGGCCGCTCGGACGGCTCCTTCGTCCATCGTCTCGACCACTCCGTTACGGAAGAGCACTCGACCGGCCACGATCGTCAGCTTGACGTCGCCGCGCCCGCGGAAGAGAACGAGCTGGTCCGCGACGTTGTCTGCTGTGAGCGGCGTGCCCGGAGCGTCGTCGATTCCGATGAGGTCGGCCGGGTGCCCCGGCGCGAGGGCTCCCGCCTCGGGAAACCCGATCGCCCGGGCGCCCCACGCCGTCGCCATGCCCAGCACCGTCCGCGCCGGCATCACCGACGCATCTCGCGCCGCCCCTTTGTGGAGGAGGAACGCGCCGCGCATCACTTCGAACGGATCGTTGATGTACCCGTCGGTTCCGAGTCCTGGTTCGAGGCCGCGCTCGATCATCTGCGGGATGGGCGCGATGCCTCCTCCTACTTCGCAGTTCGAGAGCGGCATGTGGGCGATGCGGACGCGACGCTCGGCGAGCCGCGCGATCTCGTCGTCGGTCACCGCCACGACCTGCGAAGCCAGCACCGTCTCGTCCCAGAACCCCAGTTGGTCGTACCAGTGAACCGGGCGCACGCCGTGACGCCGCAGGCACTCCTTTGGCTCGTAGGCGCTTTCCGAGAGGTGAAGATGCAGATCGCAGCCGGCGCGGGCCGCGCTCTCCTTCGCCGCGCGCACAAACCCCTCCGAGCAGGTGAAGCTCGTGTGAAGGCACTGCATCCCGCGAACGAGTCCGTCGCGCCCACGCTCCCGGGCGAACCGCTCGTTCTCCCACAGCGCCTGCCGGCCAACTTCGGCGCCATGTCGCTCCGATGCCTCAAGGCAGAGGGCGGCCCGCAACCCGGCGCGTTCGACGGCGCGCGCTTCGAGGTCGAGAACGCCCGTCCCGGCCAGCGGCGCCTCCAGGACGTCACAAAACGCCGTGAACCCCGAGCGAATCATGTCGGCGCACGAGACCGCCATCGCCGCCTCGATCATGCTCCCGTCAAGCCGATCCTCGACGCGCGGCCACCAGAGGTCGGAAAGGAAGCGGTCGAACCCGCGAGGCGCGTCGCCCGCGATCGGGATTCCGTGGGCGAGAAGGCCGTAAGCGTGATGATGGGCGTTCACCCATCCGGGGCAGAGAATGAGGTCGCGCGCGTCGAGGATCTCGGCATCGCCCGCGTGAGCGGTCAACTGGGCGTTCGGGCCCACGGCGACGATCCGCGCGCCTTCGATCAGCACGCCGCAATCCAGTCGCAGGGACGCGTCCGCGCCCGCGAGAACCGCTGCCCCGAGCACGATCCGCCTATCCATCGCCTTGCCCCCAGAGAGCGAGCCGCGCATCGCCGAGCCCGAGGCGGTCGAGCGTCTCTTCTGTCGGCCATCCCCGTGCAGCATCCCAGCCGCGCAGGCCGTAGTACTCGTCGAGCAGCTCCTCAGCGTGCGCCACGTGGCCGCGCGCTCCGCGGGCCGGGGATGGCTCGTGAGTCAGACGGTCCGGAAGACGATCGTCGGCCCGCGTCACCCCGAGGCGGCCGTTGTAGGCACGGGTCAGGTTGACGATCCGTTCTCCAATCACCCGCAGCTCCGACTCTTCGAGCCGCCACCCGGTGGCGGCGGAAACGCCAGCCGCGATGTCGGTCCAGTAGATCTCAGCCATGACGAACGTCCCGCCGGATTTGCAGACCCCAACAGAGTCGACGACCGCACCAAAGTCCTCGCCGTCCTTCACGAGCAGCGCCTTGTGCCGCGTCGCGTGGGGATCGGCCATCTCCGGCAGGTACTGCGACCCGTACCGCCGCGCGACTTCATCAGGGTTCCCGGTCTCGTCGATCGTCGGAAACGCCTTCAGGTGATCCGCGCCGCGGTTCGAGGTGATGTGCGCCAGTCCCATCGACTGCTGCGCGCGTCCGTCCTGCGCAGGGATCTCCATCCCTTTGACCTCCATCGCGTACGGCGCCGCCGCGGCACCGAAAGCTACGGCGGCTCGGCGGACCCCGTCGGCCAGCACGTCGCCGATCCCGTCGCGAGCGGCGATGCAGTCTAGGAGCCCGACGATCGTCGCTTCGTCTCCCCACATCCCGCTGAGTCCTCCGAGATCCTCGCGCGACACGACGCCGCGCTCGACCAGTTCCATCGCGAAGCCGATCGCCCGGCCGGCAGAGATCGTGTCGAGCCCCAGGCGGTCGCAGCGCTCGTTCGCGTAGAGGATGAGTTCGAGATCCGCGTTCCCGAGCCCCGCCCCGAAGGCATTGAGCGTCTCGTACTCGACGCTCGACGTCTCGACGCCGGCAAACCGTCCGCTCGAGATGCGGTACACCTTGTCGCAACGCACCGGACAGGCGAAGCATCCCGCGTCCGCGACGAAGAACCGTTCTCGCAGCGCTTCTCCGCTGATCGCCTCGGCTCCGGCAAACTCGCCGTCCTGGAAGTTGCGCGTCGGGAAGCGACCGATCTCGTTCACGACCCGCACGAGACCGGGAGTGCCGTAACGCGAGCACGCCGGGAACATCGCGTTAGCTCGGATGCGGGCGTGCATCGTCTTCGCCAGCTCTGCGAACGCCGCCGGCTCGGCGATCGGCACGCGCCTCGAGCCGGACACCGCGATCGCCTTCAGACCTTTCGCACCCATCACCGCGCCGAGTCCGCATCGGCCGAAGCTTCGATTGGGCGTCGCCTGAATCGACGCGAAGCGAACGCCGCGCTCGCCGGCCGGTCCGATCGACGCCACCTGCAGCGCAGGCGCAGCGTACCGAGCACGCAATGCCGCCTCCGTCTCGACCGTGTCGAGACCCCAGACGCTGCCCGCGTCGTCGATCGTCGCGCGCCCGTCGGCGATGCGCAGAACCACCGGGTCCGTCGAGCCGCCGCGGACGACGATCGCATCGAATCCCGCAGACTTGAGCCCAGGACCGAACGTTCCCCCTGCATTCGAGTCGCCGTAGATGCCGGTCAGCGGCGAACGGGCGACGGCCTCCGTTCGGCCGGAGCACGGCCACGGCGTGCCCGTGAGCGGTCCGGTCGCCACGATGAGGACGGCCTCCGGCGACAGAGGATCCACGTCGGGCCCGACCTCGTCCCAGAGAACCTCTGCTCCCAGCCCGCTTCCCCCGAGGACGCGGCGCGCGAGAGCGGGATCGAGGGGCCGCGATGCGACGCGTCGCTTTGTGAGGTCGACGTCCAACACGACACCGACGTAGCCGCCGTGGAATGCCGTCACGATGGCCTCCACTCGGCGAGGCGGAGCCGCTCCAGTGTCAGCGCTGTCGGAAGCCCGTCCGCCGCCCAGCCGCGCAGGCGGTAGTACTCCTCGATCATTGACGAGAGTGAATGAATCCGGTGGGCGTCCACCCCACCCTGGCGCTCGACGCACAGCGCCTCGTCGGTGAACCGCGCCGGCAGCGTGTCGTCGTGCGCTTCGACGCCGAGGTGCGCGTTCAGGAGCCGCTCGAGGTTGACGATGCGCTCTCCCGCCTCGAGGAGGTGCGCCGCGTCGAAGGACATCCCGAGCACTCCGAGCGCGTCGGCCAGATGCTCCGGATCGAGCGCGTACATCTCCGTCGTCGTGAATTTGCATACGCCGAGGGCATCGGAGACGGCGCAGTAGTCCTCCCCGAACCGCACGAGCGCCGCCTTCGACGTCTCGTCGTCCGGATCGAGCACGCGCGGATAGACGTCGGGAAGCAGCCGCCGAGCCGCGCCGTCCAGTCCGGCGACATCGACGGTCGGGAGCGCGTAGAGATGATCGGCGCCCCGATTCGACGTGGCGTGCCCCAACCCGAAGCTCTTCGCCACCCGCGGCTCCTGTCCTGGGATCTCGAGCCCCTTCACGTGGAGCGCGTAGGGCGCGGCGGCCGGTCCGAGTTCGAGGGCCGCGGCTCGGACCCCGCCGCAGAGCAATTCGCCGATACCCTCTCGACGGGCCATCCGCTCGACGAGCGCGACGACCGTGTCTCCGTTTCCCCACGAAAGGTCCAACTCCCCGTCGTCCAGCAGGCCGTTCTCGTGGCACTCCATGGCGAACGCGATCGTCGCGCCGACCGAGATGGTGTCGAGACCGAGCTCGTTGCACAGGGCGTTGGCATGAAGCAGCGCCTCGACGTCTCCGCACAGGCAGTCCGGACCGAGGGCGTCCACGGTCTCGTACTCGGGCCCCGCACTGCGAGAGCGATGGGCGCCCGATCGGACCTCCGAGACGCGACCGCAGCGGATCGGGCAGCCGGGGCAGCCCTTCGTCTCGACGCGGTAGGCCTCGAGGGCATCGGCGTCGATTCGGTCGGCGAACGGGACTTGGCCCCGGCGGTGATTCATCGCGGGGAGGTCGCCGTGCTCATTCTTGATCGCGACGAGGAGCGGAGTGCCCCAGCGGGACAGGTCGGCGATGCCGGGTGTCGCCAGAATCCGCGCCGTCGCCGCGCGGCAGCTCGCAAGGAACGCCTCCGGAAACCGCGCCCTGGCTCCTCCGTGAACCACGACGGCCTTCACATTCTTCGCACCGAGGGCCGCGCCTCCCCCGCAGCGCGCAGCGGCGCGTTCGCCGTCCACCATCACAGCGGAGAGCGGGACGCGACGCTCGCCGGCCACGCCGATGCACGCCACGGCCGCCAACGGCCTTCCCGCGCGGAGCGAGGACGTGGTCTCAGACACGCCTCTTCCCCAGAGGTCCTCGGCGTCGCAGAGTCGGATGCCGGCATCGCTCACCTCGACGGTCGTGGGGCGATCCGCGCGTCCGACCAACTCGAGAGCGAGGATCCCGTGCGCGGCGAGGTGCGGCCCGAGCGATCCGCCGGAGTTCGCATAGCCGTAGATCCCGGTCAGCGGAGACCGAAAGGCCATATGGACGCGCGTCGACGCCGGCCACGGGGTTCCGTTGAGCAGGCCGCTCGCCATCACGAACGGCGACGCCGGATCGAGCGGATCGTGGCGCCAGAACGAGCGCTGCGCCAGGAGGTGCGCCGCGGCTCCGCGCCCGCAGAGGAAGGCCTGGAGGTCGCTCGTACCACAGGTCTCCTCGCGCGTCGACCCGCTGGCAAGGTCCACGGTGATGATCCTGTGCGGGATGATCTCACGGGAGTTCATCGCGTCCCCTTCCGGCCCGCTTCGCGGCGGAGGCGAGGATCGCCCCATCGACGGCGCCTGCCGTCGCCATCTTCGCGGTGCGTCGGTCGACGACGGCGATCTGCGCAACCTTGTTCAGATCGTTGAGTCCCGGAATCGCTTCAAAGACGCCGCCTGCTTCGGCCAGGAGTTCGGAGAAGAGCCGGCCGTAGGCAGACGACGAGCGAAAGACGAGCCCGTCTGCCACGACCTGGAGACTCCAGCTCGCGGGGGCATCGACCACCATCGTCACCCGCCCGGCGTAGTGAATCATGTCATCCTGGGTGGCGAACGCGCCGGCGCCGCACGGAGCGATCGGGACTGCGCCGAGGATTCCCAGGACGGACTTCGGATCCAGTCCGAGCGACTGGTCGAGCGTGAAGAGGACACACTCGTTCAGCCGTCCAGCGATCTGCGTCACGCCGGCAAGGCTCCTCGATGGGACCACGAGAAGCGTGAGCTCGTCCGGCCGCAGGCCCGCCCGGCGACCGATCGCCGCAACGACCGCCTCGTCCGGCAGGCGGTCGGACTCGACCACCGCAACACCCCAGGGATTGGTGTCGCGAGAAGCGGCGCCCTCGACCGCGGAGGACGTTGTCCTGAGCCCGTCGTCGATCGCCGCACGCACCGGGCCCGAGATACGGATCGCGGGATCGACCTCGGAGAGCGCGAAGGACACCTGCAGCCCGTACGTCGACAAGTACGGGCGCCACGAATCGCCGACGAATTCGGGGAGCGACAATCGAGCGACGTCGGAGACCCCAAGCGTCGCGTTCATCATCCCGGCGTGGGACACAACGGCGATGCGGCGCCCCGCCTCCCATGAACCGCGGACGTCGACCCCGCAGTCGACGATCGCGGCGCCGCTCGGGCCGCGGTGCGATGTGATGTCGAGCACGGGCGCATCGCGCAACAGCGAGGCGACCAGTTCGGTCACCCGCGCTGCGGCCCACGCCTGCTCTGCACTCGTCATCCGCGCCATCGAGCCTCCCGCCCCTAGCCTTTGTCCGCCGGGACGACATCGCGCAGGGCCAGCTTTCTGCCGCCCCACGCGCCGCCGAACGACGGCGCCGTGATCGCGACGATGCCCGCCGTGCGGACGAACGCCTTGATCGCCACGCCCAGTCCGACCTTCATCGCCTCCAGCGATGTCGCGACGAGCGGGAACTCGATGACGCAGTTCGCGCCTTGTGGGATCTTGGTCGGCACGCTCTTCCGCAGCGTCGGGCAGAACGGCTCATTGATCGTCACACCCTCGCCCTTGTATCGGTTCCCTCCGACCTTGGCGCCGCTGATCCCGCCGACTGGGTAGTTGAACACCGCGACGCCCGGCGCATCGCGCACGACCCACGCCGCTGCCTCCATCGCTCCCTGCATGCACGACGCTTCGTCCTTTCCGAAGACCTCCAGCACGCCATCGGTGCCCGCGACGACGTGCACGCGGCGCTCGATGTACTGGTCGCCGGTCATGATCGGCATCCGCACCACTTCACGGTCCCCCACGCGATCGTTGGCCTCGAACCCGTCGCCCCAGCGTGAGACGCGCGCCGCAAGGTCGACGACCCATTCGACGGGCGCGCTCGCCGCGCCGTCGAACAGAGAGCACGTCGGGAGATGCGGGAAGATGAAGAGGCGGTCGAGAAGCGCGTGCTTGAATGTCTCGAATCCCACGGCCGTCGGAGCGTTCAGTTGGAGAGCCACGCCTGCACGGCCGTCCGGGGTCAGGATGGGCGAGACGAACCCTTCGATGCAGCCTTGAATGGGGGACGCGGTGATGATCCCGAAGCCGCACAAGTAGCTCGCTTCGGCCATCGCAATTCCCTCGGTCGCCGCCGTCAGGATAAGGCGCGCCGTGTAGATGTCCGTGCACTCGCAGAAGGTGTCCTCGATCACGATCCCGCGGTATTGCATCCCTCCTCCTTCATGCTCACGTCCACGCGCCCCGACTCCCGACGAATCGAGACGACGGCACCCTCCAAGGCGCGAATGGATACCGTCATCTCCGGCGCCAGCTCGAGGCGCGGCGTCCCGTCCACCACGACGACCGCGCCACGCGGGAGCCCGCCGAATTCGACGACGTCCTCCGGGGCGAGCCCAAGATGGAACAGCCGGAGCGGCTCCGCCGCGCAAAGGTCCTCACGCGACAGCCGGGTGCGGATCATCACCGCGCTCGACACGGCGACGACCCCACGGCACCCGACATACGGTCCCCAGCACAGGAAACCGCTCACCGCTTTGCCGCGGCACTCGCCGACATCGTTGAGCGGCGAAGCGACGATTTGGCCGCCTGCCGTCTCCTGCCCCGATAGACACCTCCGACCGTTCTTCGCAATCCAGGTCCCCGCGCCGCAAACCGACGCCGGCTCGGCCGGCCGATCGATGCCGTGCAGTGCGGCCGCTGCGTCCAGATCCACTCTGCGGCCGTTCCGGGTGCCAAAGTAGGTGTTTGCGGGGCCCGCGTCGTGGAACGCCATTCCCACCTGCGTCCCGCCCACGCGGACGTCGAGCGCGTGCACCGCGACGCCAACCCACGGAGCGTCGAAGAACGCGTCCAGCTCTCCGAACGAAGCTCCGACCAGCGGGCCGACGTTCGATGACCCGATTCCGATGCCCAAGAGCCGCACGCCGTTCTCGCCGAGCGCGAGCGCCGTCGCGATCTCGCCCAGTGTCCCGTCGCCCCCGACGCCGATCACGGTCTCTACGCCCGCGGCCAGCAGCGCCTCGGTGAGACGTCGCGCATCGCCCGCCGGTCCATGGACCTTCGTGCACTCGAGCCCGCAGGCGTCGGCCTCCGCGGCCTCGAACGTCCGCTCGTTCAGCACGACGTCACCCTCGCGAAGGCGGCTGAACAGGCCGGAGAGCACGGCACGGAGGACGTCCGGCCCGGCGCCTGCACAAGGATTTGCAACCACTCCGATTCGGCCGAGAGGTTCGGTACCTGTCACTTGATGGCCCCTCCCGTCAGTCCCGAAACGAGATACCGTTGTCCCAAGAGGAAGAGGATGAACACGGGGATCGTGACGAGCAGCGCAGCCGCCGACAGCGGCCCCCATTGTACGACGCCACCTGATCCGAGGAATCGAGCGAGGTATACCGGCAACGTCCAGCTCTCGTTCGTGCGCATGATGACGAGGGCGAAGAAGAACTCATTCCACGACAGGAGGAGCGAGAACGTGGCCACCGCCAGGAGACCGGGCACGGAGAGCGGCAGGATGATGCTCACGAGCGCCCGTAGGCGCGTGCAGCCGTCGATCCTCGCCGCCTCCTCCAGGTCAATCGGGATCTTGTCGAAGTACCCCTTGAGGAGCCAAATCGAGAACGGAAGAGCAAAGCTCGTGTGCATGATCACGAGCCCCGGCAGCTGGTTGATCAGTCCGTACACCTTCAACACGGTGAACAGCCCAAGCACCATGATGATTCCGGGAAACGCCTGAGTCGCCAGGAGCCACATCGAGAACGCCGTCCGCCCACGGAACTTGAACCGCGACAGGGCGTAGCCGGCCGGCGCGGTCACGATGACGGCGAGGATTACGGTCGAGAACGCGACGATGACCGAGTTCCGAAGGTTGACCAGAAACGTGCCCCCTGCAATGACCGTGCGGAAGTTGTCCCAGGTCACGCCGTGTGGAATCCCCATCGGAGACGCGAAGATCTGGGTCTGCGTCTTGAGGGAGTTGAACACGAGGAGGAGGACGGGGAACACGAGGAAGGCGATCATCACGAGAACCGCGACGTGGAGGAGGACTTGCTTGACCGGATGCATCCTCATTGCAGCACCTCGCGAATGTAGAGGACGACGACGCTCAGCAAGATGAGCAGCATGATGATGCCGATCGCCGCGCCGTATCCGGCCTGCTGAGAGCCGTACGCCCAGGTGTAGGCGTAGAGAGGGAGCGTCATCGACGCGTTGGCCGGTCCTCCTTTGGTCAGGACGAAGACGATGTCAAACGAGTTGAAGGTCCAGATCGACTCCAACGTGAGAATGATGAGAATGACCTTCTTGATGCTCGGAACAACAATCCGCACTTGCGTCTGCAAGTAGCTCGCGCCGTCGATCGCCGCCGCCTCGAGAATGTCTCCTTCGAGCGACTGCAGCCCGGCGAGGATCATGATCGTGACGAACGGAATTCCCATCCAGATGTTGGCGACGATGCACGTCCAAAGGGCGACGTGCGGGTCGATGAGCCACGCCGGGGGGTAGGTCACACCAAGTCCCGAAAGGGCGGTGTTGAGCGGCCCACCGGAGAGGAAGATGTACCGCCAGATAAGCGACACGACGACGCCGGGCAGCGCCCAGGGAATGAGCGTGACGGTCCGGAACGCACGACGGAAGCGAAGATGCCGCGAGTTGAGCATCGTCGCCAGCAGAAAGGACACGAAGAACATCGCCGCGACACTGGTCACGGTCCAGACGAGGCTGTTCAGGAGTGCGTGAACGAAGACGGAATCGCGGAAGAGAAGGACGAAGTTCTGCAGCCCGGAGTAGACGTTCTTCCCCGTCAGCGCACGGAAGGAGTACAGGACGCGGGAGATCCCCTGAACCAGAGGATATAGGCTCACGAAGCAAAGGATGATGAGGGCGGGCGCCACGAACGGCAGGGCCCTCTTCTCCTCCACGTACGACCGCGCCGCGCGTTCCCGCCTAGGCTTCTTCAAACCGGATCACCGTCTTCAGTCCATCAGGTTGTGCGGCCTCGACAAAGGCCCGCGCGGCCTCGGCAAAGGGGACCGACGCCGTGACGACTCCATCGAGCGCGCCGGGATGCTGCTCCATCCACTCGACGGCGTTTCGGAAGTGCCGAACCTGGAACCCAAAGCTCCCAACGACTCCCACCTCACGGTAGTGAATGGCAAACGCGTCGAGCGACAACCGCTCCCCTTTCGGCAACCCGCCGAAGAGGAGCGCTGTGCCTCCAGCTGCCGTGAGCCCGATCGCATCCTCTGCCACGCCGCGGTCACCGACAGCGATCAACACCCGGTCCGCTTCTGGCACGCTGAAGGCCCGAGACAGCGCTTCGCTGAGGGGCGTTTCTGAGGGATTGACGACCGAGAGACCGAGGCGCCGCAGATGCTCGCTGCGCGCCGGGTTCACTTCACTCACCAGGACGTGCGGAGACAGCGTCCGCGCGACGATGGCCAACAGCGCGCCCATCGGACCGCCACCCACAACGAGAACCCGGTCGCCCCGCCGGACGCCGGCCCGCTCGATGCCGTTCATCGCGCACGCCAGTGGCTCAGCGAGGGTCGCAACGGCGTCGGACATCGCGCCCGCGACGCGGAACGTGCCTCGGGCGAGGATGTCGGCGGAGAGGATCAAGTACTCCTGCAGCGCGCCGGCAATGAATGCTTTGTGCTCGCACAGCTCGCCGACGCCGCGGCGGCAGATCGGACACCCACCGCACTCCGCGTAGGGCGCACAGACCACGCGCTCGCCCACTGCAAGTCCTCGAACCGCATCGTCGACGGCGTCGATCGCTCCGACGACCTCGTGGCCGAGCACGCACGGCGGCTTGAAATAGGGGTGCCCGCGCCGGTAGGCCTTCACATCCGTGCCGCAGAGTCCGACGGCGCGCACGCGCAGGCGTGCCTCGCCCGGACCCGGGACCGGGACCGGAGCCGTCCGCGTCTCCACGCGTCCGAGCTCCACAAGCTCGACGATCTTCATCTCATTCTGGCTGCGCGGCATAGGTTCCCGCTCCGTGTTCCGTGCCGGACACGCCGGCAATGGCGTGGATCTCGCGAGGGAGGGGGCGCTGCCCCCTCCCTCAGCCAAAGGCCCTTTGCGCCTAGTACTCCACGCGAATCCCAACCACGTACCATGCCCAGTTATCGGGGCCGTAGAGAGCTTCGACGCCCTCGATCTGGTACGGGTACACGACCTTCAGTGGGCCGCCGGAGCCCGCCTTGATAACCTTGCTGTTGGATGCATACGCGATCATGATCGGGTACTGTGCCGCATCCTTAATCTGGATAACGAATTCCGCCGCGTCCGAGCAGACAATGACGACCTTCACCGCGTACTGGTCCACGGCAATCCACTTGAGCAGATCGGACAGACGGACTCCCGTATAGGTCTTCTCGCCCAGCCACGGATCGGTGACCGTGTAGGTTGTGACAGGCACGGCCTTCAGCATGTCCATGTCGAAGTCGCACACGCCAGCACCAGCTGCCGCGTCCCACCTATTCATCAGAATCATTGGCCCCGAAATCGTCAGGACGACATCCCCCGTCGGCACCGTGCCGGTGGCCCACACCGTGGCGCCCACAAGTGCGGCCAAGAGCACACCGAGACATAACGTTCGCTTCACGTGGTCCTCCTTCCCCCTCGAAAGCCTTCTAGACATCCCCTTCCAGCCAACCTCTGCGCGCGCCGAACCACCTCCTTCGTCTCTCTCCTATTGAAGTCCCATGCGGCGAAGGTACTCGTTCCCATCGTCCGTCGCCGCCTGCAGCGCCTTATCCAGGGTCTTCGATCCAAGGATGACCTGCTCAATCTGCGGGATAAATGACTGCCATTCCCAGCCGAAGAAGCCGAACATCTTCGGCTTCACATCCTCCGCGAACGGAAGCCATTGATAGAGGACATTCCACTGTTCCTGTGTTGTCCGAAACTCCGGGCGTGCGAGCGCCGACTGGCGAATGGGGAAGAGCCAGTCGGCCTTCGCGATGCGCGCCTGGTTCTCGGTGTTGGTGAAGTAGAGCAGGAACTGCGCCGCCTCGTCCTTGTGAGCCGAGCCGGAGTAGATGAAGACGCCCTGCGGGTCGGATTCCGTGACATTGCGCACCGGACCCTTGACCTCGAGCATTCCCCAGTCGAGTTGGTTCTGAGTCAGGTTGTTGATCCAGCTCCGGACCCAGCATCCGAAAGTAAACATTGCGTACTTGCCCGTCTTGAAGCCCTGGAGCAGGCTCGTGAAGTCATAGCTCAGGACGTCCTGCGGCATGACGTGGTCCACCGTAATCAGGTTGGTGTAGTACTCGATCGCCTGCCGGGCCGCCTGGTCGATCTCGACGTACCACGTGCCGTCGGCATGTTTCGCGAGGACCTGTCCGCCGTTTTGCGCAACAAGGCACCACCAAAGCCGCTGTTCGAGAGGCGCCAGGAGCCCCCACGTCGTCGTCTGACCGCTCGCATCCGTCTTTGTCAGTCGGAGCGCGTAGTCCCGCAGCTCGGCCCACGTGACCATCCCGTCGGCCGGCGGAGTGATCCCCGCTGTGGCGAACATCGCCTTGTTGTAGAAGACGACCAGCGTTTCCTGCAGGAATGGGACGCCGTAGATGCTTCCCTGATCGTCGCTGACACCGTCCCAGCTCGCCTGGGGCGTATCGGCCAGCGTCGCGGCATCGAGATACTGGTTGAGCGGCTCCGCGTACCCCTGGACACCATACTCGTAACACATGACCGTGTCCTGGTGGATCACATCCGGTCCCTGTCCGGCCTGGAAGCTCGTGAGGAGGTAGTCGTTGATGTTCTCCCACGCCACCGAGACCATCTCCACCTGGATATCCGGCCGCGCCGCATTCCACTCCGCGACGATGTTCTCGACCTCGGTCACCGTGTCTTCCTGCCAAGCCGGCGTCAGGAACTGCAGCGTCACCGCTCCGGCGCACACCGCGGCCGTGGCCGCGAACAGCGCCGCCATGCCCAGCATCCCCATTGCTCGTCTCATCGCACTACCTCCCTGCGCACAACCTACTTCGCAAGCTTGACGCTGAAGATCAGGTCAAAGGCCTTGATCGGATCCGCGCTCGTCGCCCGGTACATGCCGACCACCGAAACGCGATCTCCCTTCGCCACCGAGAGTGGGAACTTAGCCACGATGATGGTCTTCGTGCCGTCGGTCGCCGAGATGTCGGCTCCCATCACGGCACGCACCTCGAGCGCCGTCGTCCCGACCATTTTCCCCTGGAACACCTCGGGGTGATCGATGAAATC
Organism: uncultured bacterium; assembly: GCA_903859225.1. Taxonomy (GTDB): domain Bacteria; phylum Bipolaricaulota; class Bipolaricaulia; order UBA7950; family UBA9294; genus CAIOGO01. Next base: position 7,998 of record CAIOLV010000001.1, on the reverse strand, counting down.
GCTGAGGGACAGCCCCGGCACGAAGACGTAGAACGCCTGCCGACCCACGATCGGTCCCCCACTCGTCATCGAGAACGTGATGGTGAGCGTGTGGTAGCCCGACGGGAGCGTTGCCACGTTCAGATTGCCGGCCGCCGTGCTCCAGAGACCGTTCGACGCGACATCGATCGTCACGTTCGCGCCGCCGTCCCAGCAGTAGGCCGCTGACGCCGCCTCGCCCCATACGCTGGCGACCAGGCGGTCGGTCCACGTGAGAGCCGCCGCGGTCGGGGACGTGAACGAGACGACATTCGCTCCCACCGTGCGCCACGTGCTTGCTAGTCGGCCCCGCGACATCTCGTAGATGCGGTACCCGAAGCCCGTGCCGTCCGGGTTCGGTCCTTCCCACCACGAACCGCAGACCGCGCCCGACGTGAGCTCGTAGAACGGCTCCTCACGCAGGACGAAGTTCGTGTGCCAGTGGCCGTTCAGGAGCGCCGTGATGTTCGAGCCGGCGAGAAGGTCCCACAACGCGGCGTTCTCCGGCGTCTGTGCCCAGTCGGGCGTCGGCTCGTGACAGAAGACGAGAATCGGCGCATTCGCACCGACCAGGGCCAGGTCCCGGCGCAGCCAGTCAAGCTCCGCCGCGCTGAGCGAGTAGATCTGGGACGTCCCCTGAAGCTGGTGGAGATCGAGGACGACGCAGTGCGTGCCCTTCACGTTGAACGAGTAGTAGGTCGGGCCGAAGTGATCTTCGTACACTGCCTTGTCCACGGCCGGATCCCGCACCTCGTCGTGGTTCCCCATCGCCTCGTAGACCGGCACCGTGAATCGCGACACGAACCCATCATCCATCGTCGTGAACCACGACTTGACCTCGTCGAGCTCCGGCCCCTTCGCATTGGCGATGATGTCGCCCGTGAGGATCACGAAGTCGGGCGCGAGGGGGTTGATCTCGGCGACGAGCCCATCGAGAGTCCCGTTGGGCAAGAACGCCATCTCGCGATCCGCGAACGCGCGGGAGAATGCCTCTGGGTCCGGGGCGTAGTGAATGTCCGAGAGCTGCGCAAAGACGAGCGGGCCGGATTCGTCGCGCGTTTCCAGCGGGAATACGTACGAGCCGCCCTCCGCGACGGCGCGGTACCAACCGGCCGAGGGCTTCATCCCGTTCGGAGTGGAGAGGAAAACGAACCGTGCTCCGTTGTTGTCTGGAAGCGAGAACCGACCCGCATCGTCCGTGCGCACTACGTTCAACCCATCGCTCACGACAGCGCCCGACACGCCTGTCTCCCCGCTGTCGAGGGCGCCGTTGTGGTTCTTGTCGAGGAACACGACGCCGCCAACGCCGGCCGCGAAGAGAGCCGACCCACCGACCCCGACCATCACGAGGGCGACGACAACCGCCCGGCGAGCCAGGCGACGCATGCTAGCCTCCCTTTCCATGCACAGCCTTCACGAGACTGCGAACGATCTCCGTGGGGTTCGCCGCCCCAAACACCGTGCGTCCGAATGCCACGCCGGCCGCTCCGCACTCGACGGCTTGGCGCGCCATCTCCGCCGGGTCCGCCGACTTTGCGCCCCCCGCGACGAGGACGGGAAGCGGGCCGCTCTTCGGAATGTCGGCGAACGACGGTTCGCCGGCGCCGTACGCTTTCACGACATCAGCGCCGAGCTCGTAGGCCACGCGGGCTCCCAGAGCGATCGACGGGACATCGTTGAACTTCTTCGGATCGGCGATCAGCATCTCGGCCACCAGCGGCATTCCCCATCGCCGGCAGTCCTCTGCAATCTCCGCCAGGAGGGCCAACGACGGCCCCTCGCTCGGGCTGCCGAGGAAGCCCATGGCGATGACCGCGTCCGCGCCCAGCGCGACGGCCCGCTCGACCGACAGGATCGATCGGTGATAGTCGAAACCGGGATTGGCGTCTGTGCTCGCCCCCGTGACGCGAACGATCAGCGAGCAGCGTCCCGCGTAGTTGCAGACAGAGCCTTCCAGCGCTCCCGCATTGAGGATGATTCCGTCCGCCCCTCCGTCGACCACGCGCTTCACGATGTCGGGCACGGACTCGAGCCCAGGCATGGAGCCCTTGAACTGCCCGTGATCGAGCGCAATCACGACGGCCCGCCCATCGGCGCGGAACAACCGCGCCAACCGCGTCCTCTTTCCGATCACTTGCCCCTCCTTCGCGCAATGCATGTACCCCCGGGAATGAGCGTCGTTGCCAGTTGCAGCGAGTCCGCCTTCCCGTCGAGTAAGCGCCGCGCCGCCTGACGGCCCATCTCGTGCACCGGAACGTCGACGGTGGTCAGTTCCGGCCGGAGGAACGTCGCATACGGGACGTGCGGCACATGATCGAAGCCCGCCACCCCGATGTCCCTGGGGACCGACAGGCCTTCCTCTTCCACCGCACGCAGGACGCCAAACGCCATGAGGTCGTTGGCCGCCACGATAGCGTCGGCCTTGTCGTGTCGCAGAATCTCTCTCGCCGCATCGAATCCGGACTCGAACGTGAACGCGCCGCGCCGGACGTCCGCCAGGTCGCCGCCTTCGCTGCGGACGGCGTCGCGGAATCCGCACAGGCGATCCTCGGCGGTGCTGACCTCCGCCGGGCCGCTGATGTAGACCATGCGTTCGTACCCCAGCCCAAGCAGGTGCTCGCCAAGGGCCCGGCTCGCCCCGCGGTTGTCCGCCTCGACGACCGGGAACCCGACGATGCGCCGATCCATCAGCATGACACGTACTCCGCGCGCGACCAGACGCTTCAGTGCACTCGCGTCGCCGCGCCCCGTGGGAACGAGGAGGACGCCCTCGACGTCCTCGGCGAGAAGCATCTCGAGATAGCGAGCCTCACGTCGCGGGTCGTGGCTCGAGTCACAGATGAGGCTCGTGAAGCCTCGCTCGAACGCAACAGACTCGACGCCGCGAGTCAGCAGGGCGAAGTAGAGGTTGGTGATGTCAGGAACGAGGATTCCCAGCGCGTGAGTTCGCTGGCGACGAAGCCGCTGCGCCGCTCGGACCGGCGTGTAGTCAAGTTCCCGGATGGAGTCGAGAACCCGCTCTTTCGTCTCCGGACGCATGTGCTCCGCATCGTGGCCGTTGAGCACTCGGGAAACGGTGCAGGGGGCGACACCCGCGCGCTCTGCAACCTCCCGAATGGTGGCTCTCATGGTCTTGTCATGGATGCTCGCGCCCCAAGGAAATCGTTTTCCGAAATCGATGCACCACTCTAGCAGGAGCCCCGTGGGCTGTCAACACTCGATAGGTTCAGATAGCCTGAAACGACGCTCCGGCCGCATTCATAGCGCGCCGAGCGGGTGGCCGCAGCCTCACTCGGCTCGGCCGGTCGCGATCCAAGACGCCCAGTCGGGGAAGCCGTTCGCGAGCGCCTCGTCGGCGGCCGCTTCGGCATCGTAGGGCACGGCGACCCACTCTACGGAGAGCGCTCCCCCGGCGCTCGATCTCACGATGGCGAAGCGCGCATGGGGCGATCCGCTCTCGACAATATGCGCCTCCGGCACGTCATCGGCGTAGGCCGGGCATCCTACGCTGCCGGGATTGACGATCAGCTTCTCGCCGCGCACGGCGAGCCGCTGCGTGTGGTCGTGGCCGCAGAAGACGAGACGCTCCGCGACGGCGTCCAGCAGAGAGTCAAGCTCCTCGCCGGTTCGCAACGCGAGACTTCCCGCCGAGACGCGGGAGAGGAGGTAGACCGTGTCGTCGGTCGGCGTGCCGTGACACAGCAGGGCGTCCTCGACCGTCGTCGTGAGCGGCAGCGAGGCGATCCAGGCAAGATGGCGCGGTTCAAGCCGCTCCCGCGTGAACCTAGCCGTTCTCGTCAGAGAACGGCCCGCCGCTTGTGAGAGAGGGAAGCCCGCGTCGAGCAGGATCCGGTCCTCGTTCCCCGACACAGTGGGGATGTCGAGGCCCATCAACCGGTCGGCGGCAGGGCGCGGATCAAACGGCCCGTAAAGGCAATCCCCGAGGTTGACGATGCGGCGGATCCTGCGCCGCGCGACGTCGTCGAGAACGCAGTCCAGGGCGCGAACGTTGCCGTGGACGTCCGAGAGGATCGCGACCGGCTCGCCCATCGCGCCCACTCCTTTCGAGTCCTACCCGCGGAGAACGCTCTTCAGGGCAGCGACGAGGCGCTCGTTCTCTTCCCGCGTCCCGATCGAGATGCGCAGGAATTCCGGCAGATCGTAGCCTCCGCACGGGCGAACGATCACGCCGTAGGTGAGGAGCCGCCGCTGCACGTCGATCGCCTGCGGGCCGATCTTCACAAGGATGAAGTTCGTGTGGCTATCGGCATACTCCAACCCGAGCCGCCGCAGCTCGCCGTACAGAACCTCGCGGCCCTTGCGGTTCTCGGTCACAGTGAAGCGCATGAACTCCTCGTCCTCGATGGCGGCGATCCCCGCTGCCTGGGCGACCGAGTTCACGGTGAACGCCGGCTTCACCTTGAACAGCGGCGCCAACGTGTCGCGGTGGGCGAATCCGTACCCGAGACGGATTCCCGCGAGGCCGAACACCTTCGAGAATGTGCGCAGGACGATGACGTTCTTCCGCCCTTCGCGCACGAGTCCGAGCCCGTCGGGAAATTCGGGCGAGTCGACCATCTCGCAGTAGGCCTCGTCGAGCACGAGGAGCGCGTTGTCCGGCAACTTCCTGAGAAATCGAGTCAGCTCCGCCGCGGTGACGATTGTGCCGGTCGGGTTGTTCGGGTTGCAGATGCAGACAATGCGCGTGCGGTTCGTGATCGCGCGCGCCATCGCTTCGAGATCCAAGCGGTACCCCGGCGCGAGTGGCGTCTTCACCATCTTGGCACGCATGGCGCTCGTGTAGATGTCGTAGATTGGGAACGACGAACGGCTGGCGATAACCTCGTCGCCGTCGTCGAGATAGGCCATCGAGAGCTCGAGGATGAGGTCGTCGGCGCCGTTACCCACCGCCACTTGGTCGAGGTCGAATCCGAAGTGCTTCGCGATGGCAAGGCGCACGTCGTAGCTCGCCCCGTCAGGGTAGATGTTCACGGTCTCGAGCGCCGCGCGCATCGCGACGAGAGCCTTGGGCGAGACGCCGAACGGGTTCTCGTTCGACGCAAGCTTGATCACGTCATCCACGCCGAGCTCGCGCTTCACTTCACCGATCGGCTTCCCAGGAACGTACGGCTGGATCGAATCGAGACCCCGTTGCGGACGTAGCGACATGATGACCCCCTACGCGATTGTGCCCTGGTTCGCGTCCAGGCGCACGCTCGGCGTGCGCCCGCGTACAGCGTCCGAGCCCACGCGCGCGGCGCGGACGTCGCCGATGACGACTCCCGCCTTAAGAGCAAAGACGGGGTTCAGATCGAGTTCCGCAAGATCAGGATACTGAAACGGAAGCTGCGAGACGCGCGCGACGAGCGACGCGAAGGCACCAAGGTCTCGCGCCGGCCGGCCGCGGAAGGCTCCGAGAAGAGACGGGGCACGCAGTTCGCCAAGCATGACGCGTGCTTCCGCTTCGTCGATCGGTGCGACGCGCAGCGCGACGTCGTGAAGCGCCTCGGCCGTGACTCCGCCCAAGCCGACCGCTACGACCGGGCCGAACTGCGGGTCGCGCGAGACACCGACCAGCATCTCGACCGCGTCCCGCACCATCGGCACGACGAGGACGCCGCAGAAGCCCAGATCCTTCGCCCGCTCGGACAACTCCCGGAACGCGGATCGAGCACTGACCTTGCTCGCCACATCGAGCACGACGCCGCCTACGTCCGTCTTGTGCACAACACCCGAGGCCACAACCTTGATGGCGACGGGGAAACCGAGCGCCGCCGCGGCAGTCGCCGCCTCTTCGGCCGAACGCGCAAGCCGGCGCTGCGGCACCGGCAGCCCCTGAGCTCCTAGCCAATCCATCGCCTCCGGCTCGGAGAGGATGAGACCCTGCCCAGGAAGTGAGGACTTCGCAGGTTCGGGAGGAGAGGACTCACGTCGACCGAGCCTCCTCGCTTGATCGTTCGCGAGGAGTGCAAGAACCGCGACAGCTCGTTCGCCGGTCGGGAAGTCCGGCACGCTTCCGGCAATCAGCACGGGAAGCGCCGCGGCCGCCGTCTTCCCGGCCATGAACGTCGCGGCCACCGGCTTGCCCGTGACCTTCGCCGCCGTCACGATCCCGCGCGCGACGAGGGCTGCATCGAGATACGGCGTGTTAACGTCGATGGCCACGGCCGCGTCGTACTCCTCGAGAGCCATCGACAGCACGTCGCGGTACTCCGCCTCGCCGCCCTGCACCGTGAGGTCGATCGGATTCCCAAGGCTGCAATACGAGGGAAGCCTCTCCGCCAACCGCCGGCGCAAGGTCGGGCTCGGCGGCGCGAGGTCCAGGCCGACGGCCTCGGCCGCGTCCGTGGAGAGCACGCCGGGACCTCCGGAGTTTGTGACGATGACAACCCGCTTTCCTCGGACAGGTGGAAACGACGCGAGTCCGCGGCACACGTCAAACATCTCTTCGATTCCGTCGACGCGCATCGCGCCGCACTGCCGGAACGCCGCGTCGTAGACGGCATCCGTCCCGGCGAGCGAACCCGTGTGCGACAACGTCGCGCGCCCGCCGGCCGCCGAACGGCCCGACTTGATGACGACGAGCGGCTTCACGGCCGTCAGCTGCCGCGCTGCCTCAAGAAACGCCCGACCGTCGGACACGGTCTCGAGGTAGAGCGCAACGACCTTCGTCTCGTCATCCCCACGTAGGTAGTCGAGGAAGTCGACGTCGGTGAGGTCGGCGCCATTTCCATACGAGACGAACTTCGAGAACCCGACGCCCTGCTCCTCGGCCCACGACAGAACGGCGCCGCCCAATGCGCCGCTCTGCGACACGAGGGCCACATCGCCCATCGGCGGTCGCGTTTCGAGGGTCGGAAAGAGACTCCGCTTCGTGTTCACGAGGCCCGCGCAATTCGGGCCGATGAAGCGGATGCCGTAGGTGCAGGCAACGCGGACGAGGGCCTCTTCCTTCGCCTTCTCGCCGCACTCCGCAAATCCTGAGGCAATGACGGCCGCCGCGTGAACCCCGGCGCGCCCCGCGTCCTCGAGCATCGCCGCGACCGTGTCCGCCGGCGAGGCGATGACGGCAAGATCGACAACGTGACCGGCGCCCGCAAGCTCGGCGAAAGAGCGGGCGGCGGCCCTGACTCCCGGCGCGCCCTCTCCGCGCGGGTTCACCGCGTAGACGGGCGAATAGCCGCCCGCGACGAGTTGATCTACCAGCACGCGGCCCATCTTGCCCTCGCCGGTCGAACCGACGACGGCGACTCCGCGCGGACGGAAGAAGCTCTCCAGCCCGTGAGGCACCTTCTCACCCACGTCGATCCGCTCTCGGCTGTGGCTCTCGCGACTCCCCGAAACCCATGCGAGAGGCGCAGCCCGCAGCCTCGAGGCCAACCCTGAATGCTTCGACGTTAGGTGCGGCCGACTTCGGCCATCGGGCCGCAACGATCCTCTCGACCACCAATGCGTCGAGGGCGCGAGCAAGCGCAGGCACGGCGCATGCCGCGCCGAGGACGACGATGTTCGCCGCGGCAGGGCGCCCGTTGATGGGTGGAATCTCGGAAGGGAGAAGCACGACGGATCGCGCGCCGGCCTCGTTGATCGCCGCGACAACGGCCTCACGCTCCGGGTACTTCGCAGCGCCGAGCATGACTCCCGTCGGCGCCCAGACGTCGTCGTAGAGGATGAACACGCCGCCCGGCTTCACGAAGCGGATCCCGCGCAGGGCCTCCGACCGTTCGGTGGCGAGGACGAGATCTGCTGCTCCCTCACCGATCCGCGGGCCAACGCCGTCGCGCCCCAAGCGCAGTTCCGCCTTCACGAACCCGCCGCGCTGCGCCATCCCTTTGGTCGGAGCGAACGAGGCGGCGACGTCACTCTCGAGCGCCGCGTGCAGCAGGATCTCGCCAATCGTCAGGATGCCCTGCCCACCAACACCGACGAGGACGATGTCGCAGGTCGAGACGCTGCGGACCATCATGTCTCTCCTCCCGT